>JAJFHY010000121.1 GCA_021775375.1 Amylibacter sp.
GCCTCCCGGGTCATCGAGGTGGGCAGTTGCACCCACCTACAATTATTAGAACTTCAGACCACCCTCGCGGGCAGCGTCGGCGAGTGCTTTTACTTTACCGTGGAACAAAAATCCGCCACGATCGAAGTAACATTCTTCAACTCCTGCTTTTTTAGCACGTTCGGCAATTGCCGTACCTACTTTAGCAGAAGCTTCCACGTTATTTTTGCCCACAAAACCCAGTGCTTTTTCCAATGTGGAAGCCGCAGCTACGGTGACGCCCGCAACATCATCGATCAATTGAACCGAGATGTTTTTAGACGAACGGTGAACGCTCATGCGAAGACGGCCATTAGCCATCTTCTTAATTTTGTTCCGGTTGCGCATGCGGCGCTTAAGGAACAGAGTTCTCTTGCTATTAGCCATTTTATGCGCTCCTTACTTTTTCTTGCCTTCTTTGCGGAAGATGTATTCGCCTTTGTACCTGATGCCCTTGCCTTTGAAAGGCTCAGGTTTACGCCACGCGCGAATGTTCGCGGCGACTTCACCAACTTGTTGTGCGTCGATACCTTCAACAATGATTTCAGTTACTTTTGGTGCGGTAACAGTGATACCGGCAGGAACATCGAAGTTAACATCGTGTGAATAACCCAATGTCATGTTCAAGACATTGCCGTTCATTTTAGCACGATAACCAACACCGCTGATTTCCAGTTCTTTTTTGAAGCCTTCCGTTACACCGGTTACGCAGTTTGCGATCCGTGTGCGGGACATACCCCATTGTTGACGTGCCCGCTTAGACATACCACGTGGCTTAACAGTGACCACGTTGTCTTCTATTGCGATTGTTACGTCATCGGTAGCCTTGAAGGATAGAACACCTTTGGGGCCTTTTACTTCTATTTGTTGACCTGACAGCGTGGCAGTAACGCCACTGGGTAGATCAACTGCTTTTTTACCAATACGAGACATCAGATACTCCTTAGAAGATTGTGCACAGCACTTCACCACCAACATTGGCAGTACGTGCTTGTGCATCTGACATCACACCTTTTGGTGTGGAGACAATGGCAACACCAAGACCCTGACGTACAGTTGGAATATCGTGTACGTTGGAATAAACGCGGCGGCCAGGTTTGGACACGCGTTTGATCTCTTTGATAACAGGAGCGCCGTCGAAGTATTTCAGTGAAATCTCCAACTCTGGAAAACCTGTTTTTGATGTCGCATTTTCATAACCGCGGATATAGCCTTCGTTCGCTAGAACGTCGAGCACCCAACCACGCAGTTTTGACGCTGGAGTTATCACAGTAGACTTGCCACGCATTTGAGCGTTGCGAATACGTGTCAGCATATCACCGATAGGATCGTTCATAATTTCTCTCCTTTACCAGCTAGATTTAACCATGCCCGGGACCATGCCATCTGACGCCAATTGGCGCAGAGCAATCCTGGACACTTTAAGTTTACGATAATAACCCTTCGGACGACCGGTTACCTGACAGCGATTGTGCAGGCGCGTTGCCGATGAATTACGCGGTAGTTTTGCAAGTTTCAGACGCGCTTTGAAACGCTCTTCCATTGGTAGGTCTTGATTATTCGCGATTTCTTTCAGCGCAGCACGTTTGGCGGCATATTTTTCCACCAGCTTTGCGCGTTTGACTTCGCGTTGGACCATTGCAGCTTTTGCCATGTTTCTTTTCCCTTCCGCGATCAGTCGTTAAAAGGCAGGTTGAATTGCTTCAACAGGCTTTTAGCTTCTGCATCTGTTTTTGCGGTAGTACAGATGACAATATCCATGCCCCACATTTGATCTACGTTGTCGTAGTTAATCTCTGGGAACACGATGTGTTCTTTCAAACCTAATGCGTAGTTGCCGTTGCCATCAAAGCTTTTGGCTGAGACGCCGCGAAAGTCACGGATACGTGGCATTGCTACAGTTACCAGGCTATCAAGGAATTCATACATCTTGTCGCCGCGCAACGTGACTTTACAGCCCAAAGGCATGTCTTCACGAACACGGAAACCAGCGATTGATTTCTTGGCTTTGGTGATTACCGGCTGTTGGCCTGCAATCGTTGCCATGCCTTCAACAGCAGAGCGGATTTTCTTAGTGTCGTTTACAGTCTCGCCAACACCCATATTAAGCACGATTTTTTCAAGCTTGGGGATCATCATGTCGTTCTTGTAAGCGAATTCTTCTTTCAACGCGGCGCGCATTTTTTCAGCGTATTGCGTTTTAAGGCGTGGTTTATAATCAGCCATCGATCAACGCTCCTGATTTTTTAGCAAAACGCACTTTTTTGCCGTCTTCCATTTTGAAGCCAACGCGGGTTGCACCACCCTCTTTGGGATCAATCAGTGCCAGATTTGACAGCTGAATTGGCATGTCCGTTGGGACACGACCACCCTGAGAGTTTTGTGATTGCTTAACGTGACGGATTGATGTGTTCACACCTGCCACAATTGCTTTACCGGTAGATGGGTTCAGAGAGGCGATCTCGCCCTCTTTACCTTTGTCTTTACCGGTCAAAACGATGATCTTGTCACCTTTTTTCAACTTGGCAGCCATGTTACAGAACCTCCGGCGCAAGCGAGATGATCTTCATGAAGTTCTTCGCACGCAATTCACGTACAACCGGGCCAAAGATACGGGTACCTAGGGGCTCGTTTGTGTTGTTAAGGATTACTGCAGCATTGCGATCAAACCGGATTGCTGTGCCGTCTTCGCGACGGACTTCTTTGGCAGTACGAACGACCACAGCTTTGCGAACGTCACCTTTTTTCACGCGACCGCGTGGAATGGCTTCTTTCACTGAAACTACGATAATATCTCCAACAGAGGCATATCTCCGTTTGGAACCACCCAGAACCTTGATGCACTGAACACGGCGAGCGCCGCTGTTGTCAGCTACATCCAGATTGGTTTGCATCTGGATCATTTGGTTTCCTTCCGACCTTTGGGGACCATCCCCAGGGTTTCGTTAAACTGAAAAGTCTGCTTTGGCCT
>JAJFHY010000122.1 GCA_021775375.1 Amylibacter sp.
GAATCCGAAACGGTTCCAGACTGTCCAGAAAGGTTTGGATGAATTCCAGAGTGATCATAGAGGGCGGTGTGTGGGTCGGGCGCACGATGGCCAACCTGTGCACTAATTCGGGTAGGAATGGCCTTATGATCAAGCCTGTTCCCTCATGCTCGCGGGCATCCATTTCACTGACAATTGATACGCCGGCCCCTTGTGAAACCAGTTTACAGGCGGCGGTGAATTGGCGGGTTTCGATCCAAGAATGAATAGGAACGCCTTGTTGTGAAAAACAAGATTCCAGATCGCGAAAGAACACGCTGTCCTTGCGGGTATGGATCATACGCTCTGAGACAAGGTCTTCAGGCGATATTTCATCATATTTGGATAACGGGTGGTCTTTGGGCAGAATGCAGACTGTGCGCATGGGCACAGTTTCGCTTTCAACTGCAGGGTGCCCGTTGAAACCGTCCGTTATGCCGCAATCATATTGCTCGCCGATGATCCATTCCAATATGCGTTCCGGACGATCCGGCTCCAATGTGACTGTTATACTGGGCCGCTTTTCCAAAAAACGGGCCAATACGGCGGGCAGATGGCTGGTGGCAAATCCCGGCAAGCAGGCGATACGTAAATGACCGGCTTTTCTCGCGGTTAAATCATGGGTTAACTGTTCTATATGTTCCAGACTACCCAGCAACCTTCCGACCTCGCTTAACAAATAGCGCGACTCTTGTGTCGGGACCAAACGACCGTCTCTGCGATCAAAGACTTCAAAGCCGACTGAGTCGGAAAAGCTGGACAGCAGGCGGCTTACCGCAGGTTGTGAGATGTTCAAATGTTTTGCCGCGCGGGTGACACTGCCGTGTTGGGCAACCGCTTTAAAGGCTTCAAGTTGCCGTAATCGTATCGCCAATGTGCCTAAACTCCTTTGTTTCTTGGATATTTCACCCGATATATCTGTAAATTTTGTTCATAACATAATGTTATAATTATTGTCATAAAAATTTCATTTGAATTATGATAGATCATATGGTGTCCTTAAGCAGAAGACGGGCACCATGGGGTTAAAGCGGTGTGCGCAATCGAATATGTCATTAACGAAATATTGGGAGATATCTTATGAAATTCAATTTATATGGTACCGCATTGGCGGCGGCGTTTACATTCGCCACATCTGCTGCATATGCAGAAGTTGAAGTGCAGTGGTGGCACGCTATGGGCGGCACAAACGGCGAGCGGGTGAATAAAATTGCAGATGATTTCAATGCAACTCAATCCGAATACAAGGTCGTTCCGACCTACAAAGGCAACTATACGGAAACAATGACCGCCGCGATTGCCGCGTTCCGTGCCAATGAGCAACCACAAATCGTGCAAGTTTTCGAAGTGGGTACAGCAACAATGATGGCCGCAAAAGGTGCGGTTTATCCTGTTGAACAGTTGATGAAAGATGCAGGCGAGCCATTTGATAAATCAGACTTCTTGCCTGCTGTGATTTCCTATTATCAAACCCCTGATGGAGAGCTTTTGTCGATGCCTTTTAACAGCTCAACACCTGTGCTTTGGTACAACAAAGACGCATTGGACGCAGCTGGTGCGAAAGTGCCTACAACTTGGGACGATGTGAAAGCTGCTTCACAAAAACTGGTTGATAACGGTATGAAATGCGGCTTTTCTTTTGGATGGCAATCCTGGGTGATGTTGGAAAACTATTCCGCATGGCATAATATGGAAATGGGCACCAAGGAAAACGGTTTTGCCGGTTTTGATACCGAATTCACATTTAACACCCCAACCGTGGAAGCCCGCCTTGACGATATTGCATCCATGCAAGAAGGAAATCTGTTCCAATACGGCGGTCGTCGCGGTGACAGCCTGCCGCTATTTACGAATGCTGAATGCGGTATGTGGATGAATTCTTCCGCTTATTACGGCTCGATCAAAGGTCAGGCTAAATTCAACTTTGGGCAAACAATGCTGCCGTTGGATACCAAAGCCGCATCTGCTCCGCAAAACTCTATTATTGGCGGTGCTACTTTGTGGGCATTGTCCGGTGGTAAGGATGAGCAATATAAAGGTGTTGCAAAATTCATGACCTATTTGTCATCACCGGAAGTGCAAGCTTGGTGGCATCAGGAAACAGGCTATGTGCCGATTACAACGGCGGCTTATGAATTGTCTAAAACCCAAGGGTTCTACGATACCAACCCCGGGACTGATACTGCCATTCATCAATTAAGTCTGAACCAACCGACTGCGAATTCTCGCGGTATCCGGTTTGGTAGCTTCGTTCAAATCCGTGATGTGATTAACGAAGAGATGGAAGCTCTTTGGGGTGGCACAAAGACAGCCAAACAGGCGATGGATGATGCAGCCTCTCGGGGTGATGCATTGTTGCGCAAGTTTGAACGTACCGTCAAATAAACATTAAACTGTTTTTACCCGGCATGGTATCAACCCCTGCCGGGTAAAATTTCTTGGAGATATTAATGCTCAAGCGTGTGCATTTTCCTGCATCACCATTACCGTATCTTCTGGTAGCGCCACAAATCATTGTGACGCTTGTATTCTTTATTTGGCCTGCAAGTCAGGCCTTGTATCAATCATTACTTGTGGAAGATGCGTTTGGTCTGTCCTCTGAATTTGTCTGGTTTGAAAATTTCACACTTCTAGCGCAAGATGAGCAGTATCTCAGCACGTTTTGGCGCACGGCTGTATTTTCCTCATTGGTCGCATTTATCTCTATGTCAATTGCCTTGATCCTTGCAGGTTTTGCCGAGCGTGTGATCAAGGGGGCTACAACGTATCGGACACTTTTGATCTGGCCTTATGCGGTTGCCCCTGTGCTTGCGGGTGCACTTTGGGTGTTTATGTTTAATCCGACATTGGGGATTTTCCCCTATTTTCTGGATATCATCGGGATAAAATGGAACCATTACTTGAATGGTGGCCAAGCTATGGGGTTGGTGATTGCCGCCGCAGCCTGGAAACAGATAGCTTACAATTTCCTGTTTTATCTGGCTGCAATGCAATCCATTCCACGATCGATTATTGAGGCGGCTGCAATTGACGGCGCCGGGCCTATTCGCAGGTTTTGGACACAAACTTTGCCGCTGGTGTCGCCAACAACGTTTTTTCTGGTGGTCATCAATATCGTTTATGCCTTCTTTGAAACCTTTGGGATTATCCATGTGGTTACCCAAGGTGGCCCCGCAAATGCCACAACCATCCTGGTCTATAAAGTGTTTAACGACGGGTTTGTCGGGCTTGATCTGGGTGGTTCAGCTGCACAATCTGTCATTCTGATGGTGATTGTGATCCTTATGACTGTGGTTCAATTCCGCTATGTCGAGAAAAAGGTGGAATATTGATGGTCGAAAACCGCCCTTTTCTGACTGTGATCACCCACATCGTTTTGGTTATGGGCGTTGCGATGATCGCGTTGCCGATCTGGATTACGTTCGTTGCTGCAAGCCACGATGAAATTCGTATGTTGCAAGCCCCGATCCCGTTGATGCCCGGCAGTCATTTTGCGGACAACCTGAAACAGACGCTTTTTGGTGCCGGCTTGTCGGGGGACCAGACACCGGTTTGGCGGATGCTTTTGAACTCTTTGGCCATGGCATTGATGATCTCGGTTGGCAAAATCGCAATTTCGATCATTTCCGCATTTGCAATCGTATATTTCAAATTCCCGTTTCGGATGGGCTTTTTCTGGATGATCTTCATCACCCTGATGTTACCGGTTGAAGTGCGTATTCTGCCTACATTTGAAGTGGTAGCGAACCTTGGCCTGCTTAACAGTTATTGGGGGCTTTCGATCCCGTTGATTGCCTCGGCTACTGCAACGTTTATGTTTCGTCAGGTATTCCTGACGATCCCCGATGAGATGCTGGAGAGTGCGCGGATTGACGGTGCAGGCCCGATGCGGTTTTTCTGGGATATTCTGTTGCCGCTTAGCCGCACCAATATCGCGGCCCTGTTTGTGATCTTGTTTATTTACGGTTGGAACCAATACCTGTGGCCGCTGTTGATTACGACCGATACGGATATGACGACGATTGTGATGAGTATAAAACAAATGCTGGAGTCAGCAGAGCAATCCCCACAATGGAATGTCATCATGATGACAGCACTTTTGGCGATGTTGCCGCCCATACTGGTGGTGATCGGAATGCAAAAACTGTTTGTGCAAGGCCTGACAGAAACTGATAAATAGGATGCCCTGAATATGGCTGAAATTAAGTTTGAGAACCTGACGAAATCTTATGGTGCAACTGATGTTTTGCACCATATTGAAGGTGAGATAACGGATGGTGAGTTCATCGTGATTGTCGGCCCGTCGGGGTGTGGTAAGTCTACATTATTGCGTATGGTTGCAGGGCTTGAAGCTGTGTCATCCGGCCAGATTTCCATCAGCAACAAAGTGGTCAATGATCTGGAACCTGCTGATCGCGATATTGCAATGGTATTTCAGAACTACGCACTTTATCCACATATGACGGTGCGCGACAACATGGCTTATGGTCTGAAGATCCGCAAAATCCCCAAAGATGAAATCAACCGCCGTGTGGAAGAGGCTGCCGATATTCTGGAAATCCGCGATTACCTTGATCGTCGCCCACGCCAATTATCTGGCGGGCAGCGTCAAAGGGTTGCCATGGGGCGTGCCATTGTGCGCGAACCGTCGGTATTTTTATTTGATGAACCTTTGTCGAACCTGGATGCAAAGCTGCGGGTGCAGATGCGCCTGGAAATTCGCAAGCTGCAAAAACGACTGGGGGTGACCTCTATTTACGTGACCCACGATCAGGTGGAAGCAATGACATTGGGTGACCGTTTGATGGTCTTGAACGGTGGTTATGTTGAACAGTTCGGCACACCGATTGAACTGTATCAACGCCCGGCCAGTCTGTTCGTCGCAGGGTTCATCGGAAGTCCATCAATGAATTTCCTGCCTGCGCAGGTCGCAAACGGAAAAGCTGTGCTTGAAAGTGGAGCGCAGCTTCAAACTAGCGCGAAAACTTCCGGCGGTGTGATCCTTGGCATTCGACCTGAACATCTTGTGTTAGACGAAAAGGGGCAAATAAAGGTAGAGGTGGATTTGCTGGAACAGCTGGGCTCTAATACTTTGGTGCATGGCCGTTTGGAAGGTACGCAATCCCCAATTGTTGTCAGTTTGGATGGAATACAAACGATTGACGCGGGTGTTGTATTATCCTTTGATGCTCCATCGTTAGCGTTGCACTTGTTTGATACTGTAACTGAAAAGCGGATAGAATAGTGGAATGTATATTTGGGTATTTTGCAAAAAGACGCGATATTTCATTTAAATGCCGTTAGCATTCAGGCTTTATTGAGTATGCTATGATATTCTTAAATTACTCTGATGGACTTTAGACCATAAGCTATGATAACCAACCTGCTTTAGTGTAAAGAACAAGGCGCCAAGTTGTCGCTTTTGAAA
>JAJFHY010000123.1 GCA_021775375.1 Amylibacter sp.
CTTCTAAAAGTCCATCACCATGATAGACCCCGAAGCTTTCAGCCGCCCACTCCTTAAAATTGAAGCCCTTTGAGTACTCAAACATGACACCAGTTAACTCAGCCCGCTCAATCAAGTTCAGACGGTAAGTTAGAATACCTCTATCTGCCGTATTTGCCACCAAATAACCAAACCTACCAAATAACATACCCAAGGGCTGTACGCGCCTTGTAGATGCTTTCTTCTTTCTGTTTGATTGATAAGTAATATCTAACTCTTCAAAACCCAGAATGGCCTTTTCCAAATTACGCATCAGGGTTTCAGAAACAGTGCTACTAGGTCCAACACGCCCCAAATGAGCAGTCCTCTCGATTAGAATTTCTTGATCAACTGCTATTCTTGTTGCTGCTGGGCGCTGGGCGGCTAGAAGCTTAGACAATGCTAGACGCACAGTGCTGCTAGGGAGCGTTTCTATCATGGTCTCCAACGTGGAGCGCTCAATTGCATCTAATTCGAGTACGGGTGCTGGTAGTGCCCCTGATATCTTCCACCGTTTTGTTAAGTAGTGATCTGTGTCAACGAAATTACGTTCGATCTCGAAACCCATGTCTTTCAAGTTTTCCATCATTCTTTCGACAGTTCGGCGAGATCGTTCTGTCCGTACCATCAGTTCTTGAATCGTTAGGCCAATGGAAGAAGCTTGTAGTTCAGTGGCCAGCTCCAACATTTCCTGTAACTTGCTTCGCGCCATATGCTTTTCCTAAATAGCTGTTTGCTTAAATCAATATCTTATATGTCAACTAGTGACGCAATAGATAGATATGTTGAATTCATCAGCAATCACGCTGACATAAACCTTAAAAAAGGAATACATAATGACAAATAATTTTAATGAATTCGCCAGCCAGTTTGGAACAACTGAAAAACTGGTTCGCGGCAAACCTGAATATGCTTCACGCACAGTTGAAGAAATGCGCTCAACTGTAATTGAGCGAGCACAAGCTGCCTTACAAATTGTAAAATCCGAGGGCGAAGCCACTTCTAAAAACCCTATGGTTCGTAAAGTTCGCAACGGATTATCCATCAAAATTGGATATGGCGCGAAGAACGAAACCTTGATTACCTTTGGCAAAGACCAAAATGGGAAAGACAAGGTTACGCGGTTTTTCTTTCCTGAAAAGAGAAACGAGGCTATTGCTTTCCTAGAGGGGACTATATCCTTTTTTGAACAAGGCAAATTGGATGATGCTCTAGAAGCCAAACTTACAAATTTTCGACTACGTGCGGAAAAAGGTAAAGCGGCTCGTCGTAAAGCTAAGTCTAGTAATATTGCAGGTGTAGAACAAATTCCTAAAGCTGCATAATACTCATAATACGCTCCCGTTTTAACGCGATGAGCTTCGGAACTTCGTTCCGCGATAGGGCGCTTAAATGCGCCCTTTTCTTTTTAGTTAAACTCTAAATATTTTCAGTATATTGCTTTGTGTATGTAATTATATTTGTGAATTATTTCTGTTGATTACTTGGCTTAATTTGGTGGCAAATTTATCAGAAGTAACATGTGCATACCATTCTTGAATAACCTGAATAGATGTTCCGCCATTTTTGGCTAACGCGTACAGAGATACATCCGAATTGATTAGGCGTTGTTCAAAATATAAGTGCCTTAGAGAATATAGCGTCCTTCTCTTTTGCTTGCCCGTTTCTTCAAACTCTAGGCCAGCCCACCTAATGAAATTATCCCATTGTGTTTTAAAACTAATAATGGGCTTTCCAATATATGACTTATTTAGTTGCGTAGTGCTTGGGTGAACGAAAATATATCCGTCATTCTTGTGAAGACGTGTAATACTTTTAACTTCTTCTAAGTGGTTTTTTAGATATGAAAGGGCCACAACATTTCGTTGTTTGTAATCACCATTTTTTTGTTTGGATGTTTCGACTGATAGTAGAACGTATTCGTCTCTAACGCACTGAATTCCAGCCCAACGCAAACTGGCCATTTCTTTGCCAGGCCTTATGCCTGAATAATAAATCGTCAAGCAGTATAGCCTAAATAATATTCTATAATCGCGAACATGACCGCCATCGGCATGATGTACGTTATCTACCCACTCATCTAAAGCTGCTTTTAGTTTTTCAGCTTCTTCTGTGGTAAAAGACGGGCGATGATTTCTAGTGTTTTTAGCTCTATCAATTAGAGGTATGTTTTCTATGAGATTTTCACGTTTAGCATGTTTAAATATCCCCCTAATGACTGCAAAGTCTCGATTAATAGTATTGGGAGATACTTTGTTGTTATTGTCACAATTTATGCTCATATTTCGCCGATTTCTTTGGTAAGCTTCGATATCTGACGTTTTTATTTCATGCAGAAACTTCCCATTAAATTCTGGATTTAAACAAAGTTTAATAGTCGTTTTATGATAGTCATAACTAGATTGGCTGCACCTATCCATCTCCACTCTTTGTTGTAACCAATTGATATATCGGGCAGCAGCCGTTTCCCATCTAACACTGTTAAGTGGTAAGCCAGTTTGCACCCGAGCTTCGGCGGTTTTGTAGTGGTGTATTGCTCTTCGTTTAGCTTCATTAAAACTTCTAGATTTAGTAGAGATACGAATTCTTCCCTTCCCGCTAGCCGTCGTAATCTTGGCCTGCCAAATAGGGTTAAGCTTGCCCCTTACCAATTGGGTATAAAGGACAATATTTCCTTCCCAAATTGAAACTGATTCTGGCTGATTGTTTGCATCCATAAATCCACTCCTATTTCCGAGTAACCATATGTGTTTGTCAAATGTTTGCCAAGTAAATTTCTAACGCATTGATTTTTATAGGTTGTAATATCATGAAATATAACCATATTTTATGTTAAGTGATTGATATTTGGCTTAGACCTTGCGATTAGGAGGGGGCTGCTCTATCCAGTTGAGCCACAGAGCCACGGCCCTTGAAAGCCACAAGTTTCAGTTAAAATCAACCGCCTTTTAAAAATTTATCAAAGCAATTGGGCCAAAGCAAAGCCGATAAGGGTGAAAACTACGGCGCCAGATAGTAGCTTTACAGTGCGGCCTAATCTTGATTTTTGTGGCGCAGCGGGTGAATTTGCATTTTCGGTTAGTACCCGTTCAATAATTTCTGGCAGTTTAGGGCCGAAGCGCGATAAAACCATAGCAGCCTTTGCCAAGTCTTGGAACATTGCGCGTGGGCCAAGATGGGTTTTTATGTAGTCCTCGACCTCGGGTTTAGCCGCGTCCCACATATTCAAATCAGGGTTGAACGTGCGTGCGACCCCTTCCACCACAACCATAGTGCGCTGTAACAGGATCAGTTCGGTGCGGGTTTCCATGCCAAAACGTTCGGTGACTTCAAATAGATGCGTCAGTAGCCGCGCCATGGAAACTTGGCTGGCACCGTGGCCGAAAATCGGCTCGCCAACAGATCGCAAAGCCTGGGCGAAAGCGTCCACATCCTGATCAGCGGGAACGTAACCCGCCTCAAAATGAACCTCGGCTACACGGCGGTAATCCTTGCGGATAAATCCCATCAAGATTTCTGCATAAACCCGTCTTGTATATTCATCAATACGGCCCATGATGCCAAAATCCAGCGCGATAAGGTCACCATTAGGGGCAAGTTTCAGATTGCCTTGGTGCATATCGGCATGGAAAAATCCGTCACGTAGCGCATGGCGCAAAAACATGTGAATAATGCGTGTGCCAAGCTCGTTAAGATCGCGCCCACTGGCCTGTAGTTTTTCAATGTCGCCCAAGGGAATACCTTCAGCCCATTCCAGTGTCATCACACTGCGGGCTGACTGGCTCCATAGAAGTTTAGGCACATAAAAGCCCTCATCCTTTGCAGTGTTCGCTTCAAATTCGGATGCGGCTGCAGCTTCCATCCGCAAATCTAGCTCACCCTTAACAATGCTTTCGAAATGTTCGATTACTGCTGTCGGGCGCAGACGGCGCGATGCAGGTGATAGGAACTCGATGGTTTGAGCTGCGAAATAAAACGCGTCCACATCCTTGCGAAAAGCGCGTTCAATATCGGGCCGAAGCACTTTAACCGCCACTTCTTGGCCTGTTTCACGTAATCGCGCATAATGGACTTGCGCGATAGAGGCGGCAGCCACGGGTTCGCTGAACTCGGAAAATAGCTCATCTGTGGTTTGGCCCAATTCTTGTAAAATCTCGGCTTTTGCCAATTCGGTTGGAAACGCAGGCAGCTTGTCTAGCAATACGCGCAGCTCAAGGGCCATCTCGGGCCCGACAACATCGGGACGTGTGGACATTAATTGACCGAATTTTATGTAAGCGGGGCCAAGGGCTGTAATGGCACGTAATACGGGGGGCTGTGTTACATCACCCTTTAATCCCAACCATTTGAATGGCCAGCCCAGAACGCGCGCGGCAATGCGGATGCTTGGTGGCACGTCCAGCTTTTCCAGCGCTATTTTCATAGCGCCCGTACGCTCAAACGTGGCACCTGTGCGGATTAACCGCCATATGTTATGTGGGCCGCGCATGTGCTAAATCTTCCATCCGGAATGCAGACAGGCAATGCCCATCGAAAGATTGCGGTATTTGGTGTTTTCAAAGCCCGCATCCTTGACCATTTGCAGGAATGTTTCCTGATCGGGGAACTTGCGGATGCTTTCTACCAGATATTGATAACTGTCCGCATCATTTGCGATCAGCTTGCCCAAGGGAGGTATGATGTTGAAGGAATATTTATCATAAGCCCATTGCATTGACGGGTTGGGGATTTGGCTGAATTCCAGCACCATTAAGCGCCCCCCCGGTTTTAACACGCGATAAGCTTCATTCAATGCGTCCTGTGGGCGTGTTACGTTTCGTATGCCAAAGGAAATTGTGTAGACGTCAAATGTGTTGTCCGCAAATGGCAGGGCCATTGCATCACCGCAAACCCAGTCCAGATGATCCGCCAGATCAGCGGCCTCGGCGCGTTTGCGTCCCGCGTCCAACATACCTTGGGTCATATCAAAGACGGTAGCATGTGCATTCGGTGCGCGTTTCAGAAACCGAAACGAAATGTCACCAGTGCCGCCTGCCACATCCAGCAATTTCTGGCCGTCGTACGGAGCCAGCCAATCCATCATTGCTTCTTTCCAGATGCGATGAATACCCATCGACATGGCGTCGTTCATTATATCGTATGTAGATGCCACATTGGAAAACACCCCATGCACCATCCCGGCCTTATCGGCTTCATCAACGGTTTTAAACCCGAAATGTGTTGTGCGATTGTCTGACATGGGTGACTTCCAGCTTTATTCAGTGTTCAATTACGTCATATATAGAGTGTTGTCACCGATATAAAATGCGTCATGAAAGCATAAGGAAAAGCCAGTGCCCGAACTTCCCGAAGTTGAAACCGTCCGCAAAGGGCTGGAACCCTATATGGCGGGGCATGTGATAAAGGCTGCAGATATTCGCCGCCCGGATTTGCGTTGGCCATTTCCGGAAAATATGGCCGAACGGATTATGGGTAAGCGTGTTGAGCGTTTGCGCAGGCGATCAAAATATATTCTGTGTGATCTGGATAGCGGCGAAACCTTGCTGATCCATTTGGGCATGTCCGGGCGGATGACGATCTCCGCCCCCGACGAAACAGGCGATATATTGGGTGATTTTCACCATTTGCACCCTGCATTGGAAAAACATGACCATGTGGTGATCGACATGGATAACGGTGCGCGGATAACGTTTAATGATGCCCGTCGTTTCGGTGCGATGGATCTGCTGGATACGAAAACTGCCGAACAACATAAATTATTGAATTCTATTGGCCCAGAACCGCTGGGTAACAGTTTTGATGAAAGTTACTTTGTGGATGCGATTGAGAGTAAGAACACCCCGATAAAATCGGCCCTTCTGGATCAGCGTATTGTTGCGGGTCTGGGTAATATATATGTCTGCGAGGCTCTGTGGCGCACAGGCATCTCGCCCTTGATTAAAGCGGGAAAGCTATCAAAACTGCGGGCGACAGCTTTGGTTCCAGCGATTCGTTCTGTATTAAGTGATGCGATTGCTGCAGGCGGGTCATCACTGAAAGATTACCGTCAGACGGATGGTGAGTTGGGATATTTTCAGCACAGTTTTGCCGTCTATGGCCGTGAAGGCGAGCCATGTCGTAAAGAAGAGTGTAAGGGTACGATTAAACGGGTTGTGCAATCGGGCCGCTCAAGCTTTTACTGTCCGAAGTGCCAGCGCTAAAATTAAGGAATACAATATGGCTTACAATACAATTATCGTAGAAATTGAAGATCATGTAGCAGTGGTTCAGATGAATCGACCTGATGTAATGAATGCTTTGAATGCTGAATTGCTTCAAGAATTATCGCAAGCAATAGCAGATTTGGGTGCTAACTCGAAAGTCCGCGCGATCGTTTTGACCGGCAATGAAAAAGCGTTTGCTGCTGGCGCCGATATTAAGGAAATGAAGGACAACACTTTTGCCGATATGTTCGGAAGAAACGTGCATGTCGATGGTATTGATACATTTCTGAAATGCAGAAAACCCATCATAGCTGCGGTTTCAGGCTATGCGCTGGGTGGCGGGTGTGAACTTGCGATGATGTGTGATTTTATCCTTTGTTCCGAAACTGCTAAATTCGGCCAACCGGAAATTAACATTGGTGTTGTTGCAGGATGGGGTGGAACCCAACGATTGACCCGTATCGTGGGCAAATCCAAAGCGATGGAAATGAACCTGACGGGACGTTTTATGGATGCTGAAGAAGCAGAGCGTTCAGGACTGGTCAGTCGGATCGTTCCCGCAAAGAAATTGCTGGCGGAAGCGATTGAAACAGCAGGAAAAGTTGCTGAAAAATCCAGCATTGCAGCTATGGCGGTCAAGGAAGCTGTTAACCGTGCTTATGAAACGACTCAGTCCGAAGGCTTGTTGTTTGAACGGCGCCTTTTCCACGCACTTTTCGCCACAGAGGACCAATCAGAAGGGATGACTGCGTTTGTTGAAAAAAGAGCACCACAATTTCGCGATAAATAACTGTGTAAATATATGCAGACCTAGTTGACTTTAACGCTCAGCGGTTCTAGATAGCCGTTTCATCGTCAAACACGATAACGGGATTCTATCATGGCCAATTCGCCACAAGCAAAAAAACGTGCTCGCCAAGCTGAGCGTCGCACCGATGTAAATAAAATTCGTCGCACACGCATTCGTACTTTTTTACGTAAAGTAGAAGAAGCGATTGCAGGCGGCGATAAGGCAGCAGCAGCATCTGCCCTGAAAAGTGCACAACCAGAAATCATGCGCGGCGTGACCAAGGGCATTTTACACAAGAACACAGCAAGCCGGAAAGTATCTCGCTTGTCTGCACGGGTTAAAGCCCTGGGCGCTTAAGCCTGACAGAAAAATAAGAATTTTAAACGGAGCCTTTGGTTCCGTTTTTTTTGTGAAAAGTGGATGTTCGATTTTTGATCGCCTTGTTTGAAGTCGCGAGTCACAGTATTGTAACATTCATTCGCCCATGAGATTCTATATCTTTGGCACTTCATTTTGAAACAAAACTGAGCCCTGCTTTGATTTCAACGCGGGCCTTTTCTGTACTTGTGATTAAATGTTTAAATTCAGCTACTTAGACACATTTTGGGGATTCGAATAATTTATATTTGAGTCAACAGAGAAGATTCATTGAAAGCATTAGGCCAAGCAAGCTAACGTCATTCTAGTGATTCAGACATTGGGGGAAGAGATGGCCGCGACGCATAGTGCAAATGTAACCGAGGAAACACCTCAGGATACATGGTCCGGCCTGAAAAACACAACCGATGCCGTTCTTGTAGATGTCAGAACAAAGCCTGAATGGTCTTTTACCGGCATTCCAGACCTTAGTGCTTTAGGCAAAAAGGTCATTTTACTTGAATGGCGACAATATCCGAACATGTCTGTGAAT
>JAJFHY010000124.1 GCA_021775375.1 Amylibacter sp.
CCGAAAAGCTACGGCGCACATCGCT
Source organism: Amylibacter sp. (assembly GCA_021775375.1). Taxonomy (GTDB): domain Bacteria; phylum Pseudomonadota; class Alphaproteobacteria; order Rhodobacterales; family Rhodobacteraceae; genus Amylibacter. The sequence continues at coordinate 26 of JAJFHY010000124.1, forward strand.
TAGAAGAGCGGCTGTGTTAATACCCGTTTTTTCAAGAGCGCGTTCAAGCGGTGATAGAGAAACTTCTATGGCATCTTCCAAGCGGCTGAAAATTTGCTCATTTTTAAGCTGCGCGAGTTCTGCATCGAAAGCGAGGTCTTTGGCATATTGTTTTGCGTTCGCGGCATCGGTGGCATGAAATTCCTGGGCATCAACTGACGTACTGAGCTGATCTGAAATAAGTGCTAGAGTTTTATTAAGTTCTTCTGCCCCACCCAAGTGGGTTTTTTCATTACCGTTAGCATCTTGCAGTTCAGTTAAAAGCTGATCTGAATTGCGTACAGCGATATCGCGGGATTTGACTGCATCTTGCAATTTGGTTTGCATGATATGCAGACCGGTGGCCAATTCACGTCTTTGTTCTTCGGCTTCCAACAGATCGGTTTGCTGTTCAGAGATTTGGTTCAAAGCGACATAGAATTGTTCTTGTGCTGCTTGTGCTTCCATAGCGCGTCTATCACGTTCTGCGGAAAGTTTGTTGATCCGAAGTTCGAATGCTTTTTTCTGGTCTGCTACACGATTGTTATCAGAGCGCGATTCGAGAAAACCATAACCGATTATAGCCGTCGCAATTAAAAGCCATGAAAAGCCGATTGTTGCAATTACCCCGATTAACAATTGCGAACGTGAATTTAGAGTTAGGAAACGTGTAGACCGGTCTGTGCGGATATAAATCCGCTGTTCAGGCAAATATTTGTCCAATGCATCTTTCATGCTTTTTTTACTAGCCACCCGATTAATTAGCCTGCTGCACCCAATATCTTTTAGGTTATTTATTTATTTCATTAAGCAAATTTGGCCAAGCAATCAACTAAATAACACATCAATTGATCCATTTATGGCCTGATTATAATGTATTAGGCGATTTTTTGCTTATTAATGCCCGATCAAATCAGGCTTTATTTCTGTGGTTTTTCTTTAACAAGCGGCCAATAAAAATCTGGTGGTATTCCTGCTTCGGCACGCTTTTCATCATTGAACGGCGGCTTTAATCCACCGGGAAAATAATTCTCGACCAGTGCATGGAAACAATCTTTGGGATCTTGTTCGTGTCGCCCACATAAAAAATGGAACCATTTAGAGCCGTAGGCAACATGTCCGACTTCCTCGGCATATATGATTTTAAGTGTGTCCACTGTTGCCGTATCCTTTATGTTTTCGAATAGGGTAATCATGCTTGGTGTAACATCGAGTCCGCGGGCTTCTAGCACCATTGGAACAATGGCCAAACGGCCAATGAAATCATCTTTGGTATCGGTTGCGGCGCGCCACATGCCCGCATGTGCAGGCATGGCGCCATAATATGATCCCATTGCTTCAAGTCTGTCACATAGAAGATTGAAATGTTTAGATTCTTCCGCAGCGGACTTAACCCAATCATCGTAAAATCCACGTGGCATTTTGATGTGGGAAAAACGTGGAATAATATCCCAGTGCAGATCAACTGCATTCAATTCAATATGTGCAATTGCATGCAAAAGTGCTGTACGACCTTTATCAGTACCCGTTCGACGGCGCGGGACATCCCTCGGGGCTAAAAGTTCCGGTTTATCGGGGCGACTGGGGTGCATCGGAGGCTTGGAATTGCCAATGTTTAAAGGGTTTCCCGACTGAACGCTATCAAACCACTGCTTTGCTGCAGCATGAGATATACGGGTTTTTTCACGCCCATCTGCAGTTGTTAAAACCTTGCATGCCAATTCAGTTAATGTTGGGCGGGTCATAAGCTTTGCGCGGCTTCTAAAACCGCTCCCACATGGCCGTTTACGCGCACTTTGCGCCATATTTGTTGAATTACGCCGTTTTTATCAATTAAAAAGGTTGTACGTTCTATGCCCATGTATGTTCTGCCATACATGGATTTCTCTTTCCAAACGCCGCAGTCTTCACACATCTGACCTGTGATGTCGGATAAAAGAGGGGTTTTCAGATCGTGTTTTGCGATGAATTTGTCATGTTTGGCGACAGTGTCTTTAGAAATGCCGATCACAGCTGTGTTTGCCTTGTTGAAATCAGGCAAACTTTGGGAAAATCCGATTGCTTCTTTTGTGCAGCCAGAGGTGTCATCTTTCGGATAAAAAAAGATAACAAGGTTACGGCCTTGAAAGTCATCAAGACTACACTTGCTATTACCGTCGCGGGGTAGAGTGAATTTCTGCATTATTTTTCCGTTTTCGAGCAAAGTGCACCTCTAATGCTGGAGTTTGTTAACAAGAAGGATTAATATCGTGTACATATATAAATGACGTTTGAAAATAAATATTAAGCGTTGTTCCGAAAGTAGAGAAGTTTCCCAAGTTATGAGCGCGAAACGCGACGAAGATCAAATTGTAGTTCAAAAAACCGTTAGGCAGAAATCCATTTTCGGCTCATGGACAAGATGTGCCTTCTCTGCCCTCTTTACCATGCTTTTTATTATGGTCTTAAGTGTGGGGTTATTATTCATTCGGCTGAAGACTGGACCTTTAGTTATACCCCAAGCCCAAGATACGGCTGCAAGATTGGTTAGAGATGCAATAAGTGATTTTGATGTTCGCTTTGGTGATGTTTCACTAGTCGCAGCTGAAAGAGGAATAAACATTCTTGTTCAACTTTCGGATGTGCGGGTTTATACGAAAAAAGGACAAAAAATTGCAGAATTTCCAGAGGTACGTGCAAAGTTAGATCCAATACAATCCATACGAAATGGCATCGAAGTGGAAACCATAGAAATTATCGGAGCCCAGTTTCGGTTTCTGCGTGACCTGAATGGTAAGTTTAACATTTTGCCACCAGGCGATGATGATACAAAGATTATAAAGCCTGAGATGATATTCAATGCGGCAAATATTGCCGCAAGAAAGTCGCCGCTGCGCAGTTTAAGGCTGATTGATATGATTGACACCAATCTTGTTTATATTGATCAGGTCAAGAAGCGTGTTTGGGCGACACCAAAGGCACATTTGCTATCGACACGTGTAGATGATGTCATAACAGCTGATGCCAATATCGTAATGGGTTCAAAAGACAGGGTTGATATGTCCGTCGGTGTTCATTTTACATATGGCCTAGACGAAGGTTTTTTTGATTTCGGCATTAGATTTGACAAGGCGTCAACTGTTGATCTGGCTGATCAGGTGCCGGCTCTTGATTGGTTGCGCAACTTTGATGCCGCAGTAACAGGCTCAATCAATGCTGCAGTAAAGGTTGATGGTGTATTAGACCGCCTGTCAGGTGTTTTAGAAAGTGATAAGGGTCAATTGCGTGACAGTCCCGATGCCGAGCCAATCAAGTTTGGCCACGTAAAGACATACTTTGAATATACAAAAGAGACAGACAGTCTGAACTTTACTGAAATTACTGCTAAAAGTGCTGTTGGAAGTGTCAAAGGTGAAGCTGCAGTAACGATGCACCGTGATGATACAGGCGCCGTAGAGTCGATGGCAGCGGCCGTTGATTTGTCGGAATTAATAATTCACCCTAAGGGTATCTTCACCCAACCATTGAGTTTGAGCCGTGTTCAGGCAAATGCAAATATGATGTTATCACCATTTTCTGTGACCTTGGAACGTGGGATAGTAAAGGCGGGAGAGCTGAGTATATCGGCGGCCGGTTCATCTGTTGCTGGTGATAAATACTGGAACAGTTCATACTTCGCACGATTTAACGAAATTAAATATGATGAAGTGATGAAATACTGGCCACTAATAGCCACAACAAAAACCCGGACATGGATAGATGAAAATATACTGGGAGGGGTTGCAAAGAACGGTATCGCACAATTCCATAGCCACAATGGCAAACACAGTGTTGATTTGAAATTTGATATCGAGCAGGGCAAAGTTCGTTATTTAAAGACATTGCCTATTTTACAGGGCGCAAAGGGGCGTGGGCATTTAACGGAAAAAACATTCAAGGCCGAGTTGTATGAAGGTTATGTGATTGCACCGAATAATGATCGAATTGATGTTTCAAATTCAGAATTTTTTGTCCCGAACATTACTGTTAAGCCTGCTACGGGTATAGTGACCGTGAATGCAACATCCAGCGTGCGAGCCGGTTTGAGTATGTTGGATGAAAAACCTTTTGAGTTTTTGAAAAAAGTAGACCTTAAACCGTCGCTTGCTACAGGTAATGCCGTGGGTAGTGGTAAGTTATGGGTACCTATGGTGAAAGGGAGCAAGCCGGAAGATTTTATTTTTCAGGCTAAAGCCACACTAACGGATGTGAAGTCAACGACATTGGTAAAGAACCGTACTGTCACAGCAGATAAATTGGCAGTTATAGCTAGCGATAAATTGATTGAAATAGAGGGTGCAGTCAAACTTGACGGTATAGAAACACAGACCAAATGGCACATGCCCATCGGCAAGAAAAGCAACAAGCAATCGGAAATACAGTCTGACGTGGTTTTGAGCGAAAAAAACCTTCGCCAGTTAGGATTGAATTTCGATGAAGGCATATTAACGGGTTCATCATCCGCGCAGCTGAACGTTCTACTAAAGAGCAAACAACCGCCCACATATACCCTGACATCTGATATGGCAGGATTGGGATTAAATATCAGAAGTCTGAGTTGGGTAAAGCCAAAGAAATCGCATGGCATACTATTGGCTAAAGGCCAATTAGATGATGATATCACGATTGATAATTTTTCTGTGGCGTCGTCCGGGCTGGTCGCAAAGGGAAATATCAAGCTAGATAAAGACAATAAATTTTCACAAGCTAATTTTACTGAATTAACAGTAAGACAATGGTTAAATGCGGACATCACACTTGATAGTATAGGGGGTAATAAAACAAAAGTTACAGTAAATAGAGGTACTGCGGATTTACGTAATGTTAGTTTTTCCAAAGGCACTGAATCCGGTGCCCCTATGGATGTTACGCTTGATAGATTAATTCTGGCAGATGGTATTGTTCTAACCGGATTTCAGGCCAATTTGCGCAATGAACAAGGTCTTCGGGGAACTTATAGTGCAAGTATAAATAATGGAGCCAACATAACCGGTACGATATTCCAACAAGAAAACGGAACTGCAGCTGAAGTAATTGCACCCGATGCCGGCGAAGTATTACGGTCTGCAAACCTCTATTCAAAAGGTGTAGGTGGGGACTTGCGACTTATACTTATCCCTCTGAAAGAAGAGGGGCATTATATGGGGACGTTCCAAATCAAAAAAGCAAAGATCAAGCAAGATAATGTTTTGGCCGGATTGCTGAATGGTATCAGTGTTGTCGGACTTGTGCAGGAATTGGCCGGTGATGG
>JAJFHY010000125.1 GCA_021775375.1 Amylibacter sp.
CTTTATGATGGAAAAATTTGAAAATGTATCAGGTGTTGCGGCACCTATGCCTTTGATCAATATCGACACCGATATGATCATTCCAAAGCAGTTTTTGAAAACCATTAAACGCTCAGGCCTGGGTGTGAACCTGTTTGACGAGATGCGCTACGATCAAGATGGTAATGAAATCGCTGATTTCGTATTGAACCAGCCTGCATACCGCCGCGCTGAAATACTTGTGGCAGGCGATAATTTTGGCTGTGGCTCATCGCGTGAACACGCACCTTGGGCGTTGCGGGATTTCGGTATCAAAGTGGTGATCTCGACCTCTTATGCAGATATTTTTTACAATAACTGCTTTAAAAACGGAATATTGCCTGTGGTTCTGCCCAAAGAAGCGGTTGATGCTTTGATGGCAGACGCAAAGAAGGGTGAAAACGCACGTATTGCGATTGATCTGGAAAATCAAACCGTGTCCGGCGCAGACGGTGAAGAATATGCATTTGAAGTCGATGCGTTTAAAAAACACTGCTTGCTGAACGGTTTGGACGATATTGGCCTTACAATGCAAAAGGTTAAGGCAATCGATTCGTTTGAGGAAGAATATAGTAAAACGATGCCTTGGGTCTGAATTTAAGGTGTAAATATACCAATCTAAGGCCGCTTTTTGCGGCCTTTTTCATAAAAAATGCTGATTAAGAAAGCACGCAAAGCTATTGAATTTCAATAAATATGTATAAAATACTTGACGAATAGGGCTTTCTCGACACAATTAGGGCCATAATAAGGCACAAATGCCAGCTACTACCCTCAATGTTAGGGTAAAAATATGAGGATAAGGCAGTGATTTTAAGGCTTACAGGAGCAGCTGTGAGAGCGGTAGTCGTAGCAATCTTAGTGATGCTGCCTGCGTTCTTGCTTTCGGAAACATCCCAATCGGCGCTGGAATTTACACGTATCCTGGCCACTATCGGCGCGGTGTTTGTGATTTACGAATACGGTTTTCCAACCCCGTCCGTTATAGAGTTTCGGTTTGCGGCACCCTATAACCGCATCAGATACTTGTTAATGCTGGCTCTGACTTTGGCCCCGGCTTACCTTATTTCGACTGTGCTGGACGGAAACGTTTTGACCGGTATTTTTGCGTCAATTGCAATTAATGGGTTTGCTGTTTTGGATTTTGCCTACAGTCCGGTAGCGATTGTGGCTGACACTTTAGCAGGAAGTGACTGGGCACTGCGTGAAGTTGTCGGGCAAGCGATTACTTTGAATATTGTGATCAGCCTGTCATGCGTGTTGGCTTTTTGCGGCGCCATCTTTTCAAATCTTTGGCGGTTTGGTGACGGCAATTTTAATATGTGGTTAAATATGCCGACTTACAAATCCTATGATATGACAAGTTTACATAAAAGATTGGTGAACTCGGCATTTGCCAGCATGCTTGTAGCATTTCTGATCCCTTTGTTTGGCCCCATCATTGCCGATATTGCCATTGTGTGGATTTCGAATGACGGTGTACTTGCACCAATTTCAATTACCTGGGTGATTGCCTTTTGGACTTATCTGCCTGCGATTTACGTTATGCGCGCAGTTGCCTTGGCAAAAGTTGCATTACACCACAAAGATGAAGATAAGAAAAAGACTGAACAGCGCCAGACAGATGAGTTTATAATGCGCCTATAAGCTTGACCAAATCCGCGCCACGCATTACCCGTGGCACTTAGATTTAAAAGGGATTTGCGCCATGAACACACCATCATTGTTAATTTTACCCGGTGACGGGATCGGTCAGGAAGTTATGACCGAGGTGCAGCGCATTATTGCATGGTACGGTGATAAACGTGATCTGACGTTTGATGTGTCCGAAGATCTGGTTGGTGGTGCGGCTTATGACAAACACGGCACTCCGTTGCATGATGATACGATGGCCAAGGCGCAAGAGGTTGATGCGGTTTTACTGGGTGCTGTTGGCGGGCCTAAATACGATGATCTTGATTTCAGTGTAAAGCCGGAACGCGGATTGCTTCGCCTGCGCAAGGAAATGGATCTGTTTTCCAACCTGCGCCCTGCCCAGTGTTTTGACGCGCTGGCGGATTTTTCTTCGTTGAAAAAAGAGCTGGTTGCGGGTCTGGATATTATGATCGTGCGCGAATTGACATCCGGCTCTTATTTCGGTGAGCCGCGCGGGATTTTTGAAGAAAATGGCGAACGTGTCGGGATCAATACCCAGCGCTATACTGAAAGTGAAATTGATCGCGTTGCGCGGTCTGCGTTCGAGCTGGCGCGCAAGCGTAATAACCGGCTGTGTTCGATGGAAAAAGCCAATGTCATGGAAAGCGGCATTTTGTGGCGCGATGTTGTGACCGAAGTGCATGCAGCGGATTATTCGGATGTGGAACTGAGCCACATGTATGCGGACGCGGGTGCGATGCAACTGGTGCGGGCACCTAAACAGTTTGATGTGATCCTGACTGATAACCTGTTCGGTGACATCCTTTCTGATTGCGCGGCAATGTTGACGGGTTCGCTGGGTATGTTGCCGTCTGCGTCTTTGGGCGCACCGATGGAAAATGGCCGCCCGAAAGCAATGTATGAACCGGTTCACGGATCGGCCCCTGACATCATGGGTCAGGGCAAAGCTAATCCTTGTGCCTGCATTTTAAGTCTGGCCATGGCCCTGCGCTACAGCTTTGATCAGGGTGAGGAAGCCACACGTCTGGAGCAGGCTGTAGAGGCGGTTCTGGCCAAGGGTATTCGCACGGGCGATTTGATGATGGCCGATGGTGGCACGCTGGTTTCGACGAGCCAAATGGGTGATGCTATCATCGCTGAATTGGAAGCTTCGCTTTAAGCTTTATTCTTAGATTTTTGACAGGGCTGTCCTGAAATGGACGGCCCTTTTTATATTGAAAACGCGAATGTCCCAGTTGGGACGCATAGTTAAGCTATTGTAATCATTTAAATAACCCAAAAAAACCTTGCCAAAATGGGCGCGCTCTATGTGGTGTCAGAGGCGAGAAGTGCAGGCATAGGCAAGGGTTTGCTGGATAAGGCAAAAGAGAACCGCGACTGGATAACCGTATGGGCGTATGAAAAGAACAGTGATGCGCTACGGTTTTATAAGCGGGAGGGTCTGGTTGAGATTTGTCGAGAAATCGAGACTGACTCAAACCTGATGAATGTTGAGCATCGTTGGACTAAGGACAAGTTGATATTTTGAAAATCAGGGTTTATGGCAGCAATGCGGGACAAAGTTGCCGTCGCTACCCGACTGAAGTATTCCGCTTTACCGAAATTGAAACCAGCGGGTCCAGTGGATTTGAGAACATCTTACTGTGTTCTGTAGAGCCCCAAAAATCCTTCGGGATATCATCTTGATTTTCTACGTCACGCTCACTGTCGAGAAACTTGATAACCCGTCCCTCAGATATTGATGGAGACCAAGTTGCATAAAAATGCCGAAACTCAGCAGTTTTTATATGGATAAAAAGCTTGGCGTCCGAGTGCCTGAGCTCTGACACCAATCGCTCAAACCTGTCCGGAAATAATTCAATTTGCACATAGAACTCGTCAGCCGGTTCACAATCAAGGTCGTCTTTTATGTTTAACCCGGCAAGGATGGCAGCCTCGCCCCGTGTATTTGAGCGAATATTGATACTGACTTCTGAATAGGTTTTTTCAGACCCGAGGAATGATAGCGAAAAACTATCCCAGCGAGCGGGCTTTATTTTTCCATTTCCGATGACCCTAGACGAAGTTATACGATCTGCTGGTTCGCGATCTTCCTTTTCATTGATCACGTCAAACGATGTTACAATCTCGGTGCTGCAACAGATCAAGTCAAAACCGAGATAGCTCTGTCGCTCGTACTCTGGCTCATCACCGGTGGGGGCATCTCCATCATATTCAATAAAGGCGCCGTTTTTGTTGAAGCCGCCGTCTTTAATAAATTTAATTTTCAATCCTAATACCCCACTAGATCAATTTATGTCCGTAACACGCAATACTATTTCCTGCAAATATTGTTATGCGACTTTACAATCATCTAACATAATCTTCACTTTGTGTCGTAATCAGAACCCTTGCACCATGCCGTTTCAGGTTGCAACTTTGGGCTCAAAGCAGTCATCTGACAATTTCACTCAGATGACCGCGTTTGAGTGTTTCAGCATCTCTAACACTCGCGGCCTTCACATGCCCAAATCCCCGAATACCCTCTGGTAGGTTTGCCAGCTCAAGTGCGGTTTCCGGTTTTGTACTCTCCTTAATCCCAAGAACCATCGACTTATACTCTTCGATTAACGCGCGTTCGCGGCGGCGCTCAGATGAATATCCAAACGGATCGAACGGGGTTCCGCGCAGGTTTTTGAGTTTCGCCAAAACCTTGAAGACGGGAAAAATCCATGCGCCGAATTCAATCTTTTTGGCTTTGCCGGTGACGGGGTCGGGGCGGGATAGTAGTGGCGGGGCGAGGGAGATTTTCAACTTTAAATCACCTTCGAACTGGTCGTGCAGTTTCTCCATGAAGGACGGGTCAGAGTATAACCGCGCGACCTCATACTCGTCTTTATAGGTCATAAGTTTATAGAGGTTGCGGGCCACGGCGATGGCATAGGGTTTGTCGGAAACCTTTGCCATGAAACTGCGATAGCTATCCGCGTAATCCGCGTTTTGATAGGCGGTCAGACGCGTTGCGCGGTCTGCTATAATCGCGTCCAGTGTTTCCGGTTCCGGGGCGGTGGTGGTTGGCAAAAGAGCATCAAGACGGCTGTGATCCTGCACCCAATGGCGCCCCAGCGCGAAGGCGTTTTTGTTCATCTCGGTGGCAACACCGTTCAGGTCAATCGCATGGGTTATGGCTTTTGCGCTAAGCGGGATAAGACCCTTTTGATAAGCTGCCCCAAGCATGAACAAATTGGTGCCGATGCTGTCACCAAGCAACTGTGTGGCGTAATTGCTTGCGTCGACGAACGCGGCATTATCATGCCCGACAGTATCTGTGACACGGCTATGCATGAGGTCTGTTGGCAGGGTAAAATCCCGCTCGTAGGCAAATTCCCGCGGCATTTGTTCGTGGGTGTTGATTAACGCCTGTGTGGACTTTGACAAGGTAGAAAGCGCTGCATTGCCCGCACCCACAACCACGTCGCAGCCCAGCATAAGATCGGCACAGCCGTCCGCGACGCGGATGGTTTTGATGGCATCGGGTGTGGCGGCGATTTTGATGTGGGAATAAACCGAGCCGCCTTTTTGTGACAAGCCTGCCATATCAATGATACCACTGCCCTTGCCGTCAAGATGTGCCGCCATACCGACCAGTGCGCCGATGGTGACAACGCCAGTGCCACCCACGCCGGTGACGAGGATGGAATAGGGTTTGGTCAGATCGGGTTTGCTGTCCGGTTCCGGCAGGTTCGGCAGATTGGTCAGGGTTGCTTTGGTTTTACGCGGTGTGCCGCCCATAACAGTTACAAAGCTGGGGCAAAAACCGTCTGCGCAGGTGAAATCCTTGTTGCACACTGACTGGTCGATTTTGCGTTTGCGGCCCAGCGGAGTATCCAGCGGCTGGATGGCAACACAGTTGGATTGTATGCCACAATCGCCGCATCCTTCGCAAACCTCGGGATTGATATAAAGGCGTTTGTCGATATCTGCCATTAGCCCGCGTTTACGGCGGCGGCGTTTTTCGGATGCGCAGGTTTGGTCGTAAAGGATAACGCTGACGCCTTTGACATGTGCGATTTCTTCCTGCACTTTTTGCAAGTCGCGGCGGTGGTGAATTTTGATACCACTTGGTAAGCGTGATCTGTCGATGCGGGCGGGGTCTTCGGTAACGTATTCCAGTTTGGTGACGCCTGCTGCCAGCACTTCGGCGACGACATCGTAAGCGTCCATGCCGCCATCATGCAATTGGCCCCCTGTCAGGGCGACCGCATCGTTATAAAGGATCTTGTAGGTCATGTTCACACCAGCGCCTGCCGCTGCGCGGATCGACATGATGCCTGAATGATTATATGTGCCATCGCCGATGTTTTGGAACACGTGATCGCAAGTGGAAAACTTTGCCTCACCGATCCAGTTTGATCCTTCAGCACCCATGTGGGTGTAGCCCTCAACGCCGCGATCCATGAATTGCGCCATCCAGTGGCACCCGATGCCTGAAAAGCCACGCGCGCCTGCCGGCAGGACGGTGGAAGAGTTATGCGGGCAGCCTGCGCAGAACACCAAACCGCGTGCTACAGGCAGCTCTATGCGGGTTTCCGACAGGCGGGCTTTCAGGTCGCTGACTTTGTTTTCCAGCGATTGGCCACCCTTTAATGTCAACAGTCGTTGACCGATAGCAGCCGCTATTTGCACCGCGTTCAGGGCCATTTCCGGCTGGAATAATGTTGAACCTGTTTCGGATTTTTTGCCGATTATACCGGGCTGATTTTCCCGGCCGTATAGTAAGGTACGAAGCTGGTCTTCGATCAACCCGCGCTTTTCCTCGACCACAATAATCTGGTCCAGACCTTTGGCAAATTCTGCTATTCCGGTCGGTTCTAACGGCCACGGCATTGCAACTTTGTATAGGGCCAAGCCCAGCGCATTGGCGCGGGCTTCGTCAATGCCCAACTCGTCCAGTGCCTGTAGGGTATCCATATAGGATTTGCCGGTGGAAACGATGCCGATTTTCGGGGAATTGCCGCCCGTGTAGATGGTTTGATCAAGCTTATTTGCGCGGGTATAAGCCAGAACCGCGTTTAGTTTATGTTGGTGAAGCCGCGCCTCTTGCACCGTGGGGTGATCGTTCAGGCGGATATTCAGGCCACCCAAGGGCATATCGAAATCTGTGGGAAGCGTGGTTTGAAAGCTGTCGAGACTGACATCAATGGAACCGGACGATTCCACGTTGTCTTTAACGCATTTCAAGCCACACCAGACGCCTGCAAAGCGCGATAAGGCCCAGCCATGTAGGCCATATGCGATGATTTCGGATACGCTTGCGGGGTTCAGAACCGGCACCATGGCATCGACCAAAGCATATTCGCTTTGGTGTGCGGTGGTGGAGCTTTCGCAAGTATGATCGTCGCCCATCAACAATAAAACGCCACCGTTTGGGGATGTGCCTGCAAGGTTGGCGTGGCGGATGGCGTCGCCTGACCGGTCAACGCCCGGGCCTTTGCCGTACCACATGGCAAAAACGCCGTTGTGTTTACCGTCGCCGCGCAATTCAGCCTGTTGGGTGCCCCATATAGCTGTGGCGGCGATGTCTTCGTTTAGGCCTGCTTCAAAAATGACTTGAGCATCCTCAAGATATTTTTTGGCACGCCCGAACTGTAGGTCTAGCCCGCCAAGTGGTGAGCCGCGATAGCCACTGACATAACCGCCCGTATCAAGCCCTGCGGCGCGGTCGCGGGCGGCTTGCATCAGGCATAGGCGCACAAGAGCCTGTGTGCCGGATGTGTAAATACGGGTTTTGGTCAGATCGAACTTATCGTCGAGATTTGTGTCAAAGAATGTCATGGGGCCAGATTACAGACAGGGCGCGGAACGGCAAGGGCACAGTTCCCAAGAAGGTTGACTTATACACACTTTATTCATACATCTAATGTAAGCTGCTAAGCAGCAACAAGATAAACTAGTGAGCCAACTTATCCTATATGTCGCGCATAAGCCTTCATGGGTAGGTTGGCTCCAATTTAATTAAGTCAATGATTCAAGCTCGATATGCAATTTTATTAGATGGTGGCTTTGTCACCAGAAAACTCCAACAACAGCTAAAGCGACCCGCTACAGCCGATGATGTAACTGATTTTTGCAGCCTGATTCAAAGTAATATCTTACTAGAACAATATGAATTATTGAGAATTTACTATTATGACGCACCGCCCTCACAAGAAAATGTTCCACTTCCAATTACTGACGGTACACGAGAATTAGCAAAAACCGACAGGTTTAAACATGCCCAAAGTCTTTATGATCAACTTGAACTTAAGCCCGCTTTCGCTTTGAGAATGGGGGAAACACGTATAAATCCAACAAAATGGAAAATGAAACGCCGCGCAATAACCCAACTAACAAAGAAACCGCGTGATTTAAAAGATAACGACTTTGATTTAGACATCAATCAAAAGGGTGTTGATATGAGAATTGGTCTTGATATGGCTCGCTTAACTTTGCGTGATTTAGTAAGGGCTGTTGTCGTTGTTACGGGGGACAGTGATTTTGTTCCTGCATTTAAATTTGTTAGAAGAGAAGGCGTTAAAGTTCTTCTGGATACGATGGGTCATAAGTCTGCACGAAGGACACTTAAAGCACATGCAGATTTTGTTATCGGTTAAATAATTAGCACTGCATTATAATATCTTTTGCTTGCGAAAGTTTAAAATATGAGCTTTGTCTGCGGCGTGATCGTGATTGTCTTTCGTGTATATCGGGACTGTGTGGATTTGTGGTGAGGTTATTTTTCCCACCGTGTGCAAGTCCTGAAGAAACGCGGCGAACCCCTGGGCTTTAAAATGTGCGGCACTAACCGTGATGCAGACTAAACCGTTTGGCCGCAATAGAGTTAACAGGTTGCCCAAATCCTGTGGCCCCAAATGGCCCAGAGTGAAGGTGCCGACGGAAATCAATGCGCCATAATCGTTTGGATAGGCTTTCAAGGATAATTTCAGGTTGGCACTATAAAGGGTGCGGTAGAGTTGTTTTTCGCGGGCTTTCTCAAGCATTTCAGGCGATATATCATAACCGTCAATTGAGTGCTTTGGCAGGTCAAGGGCAAGGGCGGCCAGTCCTGTGCCGCAACCTATGTCAGCGATGGGGGTGTCCTGATCTGTTGATAGATCGTGGAAAACACCCGCTAAAGCGTTGGGGCTGTTATATCCCATCGCATCGGCAAACCCGTCATCGTAATGGTCCGCAAAATCCTTGTAATAGGCGATATTATCCTGCTCGGTCTGAAGGCCGTAAGCACCCTCTAACAGCTCTGTCGGGGTCTTGGTCATTTCAGCTTGTAAACAAAATCCGGACCCGTCCCATGCACTTTGTCATGGGGGCGGATAATAACGGATTTTGTGCCTTTCGGGATTATAACACCGGACAGGGAACGCGTGAAAGGTTGTTCGTTCACATGTGGATGGGCCAACACGCGGTACCCCAGTTCGGTTCCATCTGTCAGATAGACACCCCAGCCATCAGCGTAATGGTCCCAGCCTGCGTCGGCGTGTTTCAATGTAACATCAAAACGCCATGCACCGCCTGATTTACCGGCATTGACGGCCACCACTTCGGGTGTGTTAGCAAATGCTGACATTGGGTAAAACAGCATGATTACGGCAGTAAGGATAAATTTCATGTTCAAACCTTTGTGTTTTGCAACACAATAACACTATTTTCACGATTTGCCATTTCACAAAGTTGTAGCATGCGCTATAGCCCGCCCGTTCCATAAGGAACATGTCCAAACTTTAACTTTAGGAGACCTGAACATGGGTTACCGTATTGTCGTCGCGGGTGCCACTGGCAACGTAGGCCGCGAAATGCTGAATATTCTGGAGGAACGCCAGTTCCCAATCGATGAAATTGCCGTGCTTGCGAGCCGCAATTCTTTGGGAACAGAGTGCAGCTTTGGTGACAAGACGTTGAAGACGAAGGACTTGGACACTTTCGATTTCACGGGTTGGGACATGGCTTTATTTGCCGTAGGTTCTGACGCGACCAAAGAGTATGCGCCAAAAGCGGCTGCTGCCGGTTGTGTGGTGATCGATAATTCATCGCTTTATCGCTATGATCCTGATGTGCCGTTGATTGTACCTGAATGTAATCCTGAAGCGATACACGGGTATGCCAAAAAGAACATTATCGCCAATCCAAACTGTTCAACCGCACAAATGGTCGTGGCGTTGAAACCGCTTCATGACCGCGCGAAGATCAAACGTGTTGTTGTCAGCACTTATCAGTCTGTTTCAGGCTCGGGAAAAGCTGCGATTGATGAATTGTGGAACCAGACCAAAGGCAAATATGTACCTGGTCAGGAAGTTGCAGCAAAAGTTTACCCCAAAGAAATTGCGTTCAACGTTATCCCGCATATCGATGTGTTCATGGAAGATGGCACCACCAAAGAAGAATGGAAAATGGTGGCAGAAACCAAGAAAATCATCGACCCGTCGATCAAAGTCACTGCCACATGTGTACGGGTTCCGGTTTTTGTCGGTCACTCGGAAGCGATAAATATCGAGTTTGAAGATTTCGTTGATGAAGATGAAGTGCGTGAAATACTACGTGTATCTCCAGGCATCATGGTTGTCGATAAACGCGAGGACGGTGGCTATATTACCCCATCTGATTGTGTCGGCGAGTATGCCACATATATCAGCCGCATCCGTCAGGACAGTACGATTGATAACGGTATCAACCTGTGGTGCGTTTCAGACAATCTGCGCAAAGGGGCTGCATTGAATGCGGTTCAAATTGCAGAATTGCTGGGCCGTGAGGTTTTGAAAAAGGGTTAAAGTTGTGGTGGGCTATAGCCCACCCAACGCTATATTATACCTGCTCGAAAATTCCACTACTGGAATTATACGTTTCCAGTCCGCCACCACGGATATCCATCCATAAGCCATGTAGGGCTAGATCTTCTGTTTCGACGCGTTCTTGCACGAAAGGGAAAGTCATCAGGTTGGTCAGTGATACCAGCACACATTCGTGTTCCAATGCGATGATCTGTTCTTCTCTTGTGCCGCCTTTGGCCGCGACGCGTTCGTATCCGTCGCGCAGGATGTCCATCCAGCGGCCGACAAAACTGGTAGTTTCTTCCAGTTCGGGGGCGTTGCCGGAACACATGTCATGGCAGCCGTTTATGCCACCGCAATTTGAATGGCCGATAACCATGATGTTTGTCACACCCAGTGATTTGACGGCATATTCCACCGCTGCCGAAGTGCCGTGATGGTCGCCGTCCGGCGAGAATTCGGGAACCAGATTGGCAATATTGCGGTGGATAAAGAAATCACCGGTTTCAGCACCGAACACGGATGTGACATGCATACGACTGTCGCAACACGAGATTACCATGGTGCGTGGATGCTGGCCTTCGTCTACCAGTTTGGCGAACCACGCTTTGTTTTCCTGAAATTGCGTGGCCCGCCAGCCGTGATAGCGGTTAATCAAAAATGAAGGCAAGGGTTTGACGTATTTCATGTTAACGGCTCTGTTCCTAAAATCCTGTCAATTTTCCTAGATTTGTTCGCACAATACAAGGGCTGTAAGCGATTTGGTTAGGATTTATTTTTTGGTCCTCGGTTAGCCTGCGTATGGGGTACTAATGCGTGGTGTAGAGAATGGCAGAGATTATTGTGTTTCGTTCAGGCGAGGCGCCTGTTTTGAACTATCAGGAAATTGAAAGCCTGTTGGGGGCAATGGGTCGGGATCAGGGTTTGCGGGTTTTTGAACGTGTAATATTCGAGATATCCGACAAATTATGCCAGTTGGAACTGGCTATCCATGAAGGGGATTTGCAAGCCGCAAGGCGCAGAGCAAAAACCCTGCGCACACTAAGCCCGCAAATCGGGTTGGAATGTTTGGCGCATGTTGCCTGTGATATCATCAATGTAATAGATTGTAATGATCTGGCAAATTTACCCGTTATTTGTCACCGCATCGTTTGCCTTGGTGAAGCCGGTCTGTTTCATCTGTCAGAATTTCCGCGGGTTTTGTCAGACTGGTAAGTGCTATGACTTGAAGCGCGGATAAAATCGGTTAGGGTTATCGAAAAGGATATCCGAATGGCTCCGAAGTTTGCAGGCAAAACCCAAAAAGCAATCCCGATTGATTTCATTCAATCAGATGCATTGAAAGCGTGGCTGTCAAAAGCGTCGACACAAGATAAAGCTTGGGTGAAAGCAAGTGGATTCACAGCAGCATTAGGGCAAACTGTAAACATACCGGACATGGACGGAAATATTAAACGGGTTCTGGCGGGATGGGGTGATGCGGCAGGTCGCGCGCGTGGGCGTTACTGGGCTGCATCTGTGGCTGCCAAATTACCCAAGGGGGTTTATGAATTTGCATCCGGGTTAAATAAATCCGAACTGGCAGAGGCCAGCCTGTCCTGGCTTTTGGCACAATATGCATTTGACCGCTATAAAGTGAAATCAGGTGCAGTGGCAAAGTTGAAGCTAAATAAAAACATAGATCAAAAACGATTGGAAATACTTGCAGCCGGTGAATTTTTGACCCGGGATATGATTAATATACCTGCATCCGACATGGGGCCGGATGCTTTGGAAGCGGCGTTTCGCAAATTGGGTAAAGATCATGGCGCTAAGGTTGCTGTCATCAAGGGTGATGCGCTTTTGAAAAAGAACTTCCCGATGATCCATGCGGTTGGGCGGGCTTCTGATCAAGCGCCCAGATTGCTGGATATGACATGGGGGCAGGCAAGCCATCAGAAAGTGACCTTAGTCGGTAAGGGCGTGTGCTTTGATACGGGCGGTTTGAACATCAAACCGGGTGGTTCTATGGGGTTGATGAAAAAGGATATGGGCGGTTCGGCCACCGTTTTGGGTCTTGCGCATATGATTATGTCGTTGAAATTGAAAGTGCGTTTGCGCGTGCTGGTTCCGGCTGTAGAGAATTCGATATCAGCCGGTGCGTTTCGACCGCAGGATGTTTTAACCTCTCGCAAGGGTCTGACTGTTGAAGTGAATAATACGGATGCTGAAGGGCGCTTGGTCTTGGCGGATGCTTTGGCTTATGGAGACGAAGAGAAGCCGGAACTGATGGTGTGTATGGCAACGCTCACGGGTGCGGCACGCGTGGCCCTTGGGCCTGATGTGCCGCCATTCTTTACCGATAGTGATAAATTGGCCGGTGCGATTTCGAAAGCTGCAAAAAATCAGGCTGATCCTTTGTGGCGTTTACCGTTTTGGGATCCTTACGAGCGTGTGATTGAGCCTGATGTTGCGGATCTGGATAATGCACCGAAGGGTGGATTTGGCGGCGCGATTACCGCTGCATTGTTTTTGCGGCGGTTTGTTGAGGGTGCCAATGATTTCGTGCATCTGGATCTTTATGGCTGGACGCCTGTTGCTAAGCCGGGCCGCACTGTTGGTGGCGCATGCCAATCAGCGCGTGCAATGCTGCAAGTGATCGAAGGGGAATATAGCAGATGAATGATCGGCGCACTTTTTTGAGTAATGGCCGCGTGGCACATGATAGCCTTAAGGGTCAGATTGATGGGGTGACGTTCGTGGCAGGTGAGTTGATGCAAGTGGGTAAACCGGTTGCGGGATTGTTCGCAAAGCCACAGGGAGGTTTGGATTGCGAACTTATGTACGGGGCTCACTTTTTGGAATTGGAGCGCGACCCCCGTACCGGATATTCATTCGGGTGTAGTGTATTAGACCGCTATGTCGGATACATAAAAACCGATGATTTGGTCGCTGCCGGTACCGCAAGCCACAAAGTTAACTGCCTCAACACACATATCTATCCTGAAGCCAATATCAAAACAGTACCGCTGTTAACATTGCCGATGGGGGCATTTTTAGATGTGGTTTCGATAAATGATAGATTCGCGAAACTTGCAACAGGCGGATTCGTCCCGGAACAGGCAATTGTGTCTTTGAACACCAATGCAGACGATTTTGTTTCGGTCGCAGAGATATTTCTGGGCGTTGCCTATTTATGGGGCGGAGACAGTTATCAGGGTATTGATTGTTCAGGATTGGTGCAGAGCTCTTTGCGTGCGTGCGGGCAAGCCTGCCCGCGTGACACCGATATGCAACAGGCCGAAGTTGGTGTGGAATTCGGGGGAAATGTGCCCTTACAGCGTGGTGATCTGATCTTTTGGAAAGGTCATACGGGCATTATGGCGGACGCTGAAAATCTGCTTCATGCCAACGCATATCATATGCGGGTTACGCTGGAGCCGCTTGAAGACGTGGCACAGCGTATTAAGCAGACAGAAGGATTGGATATAACGTGCCGCAGACGGCCCTAATCAATCAGTTTAATCATTTTTCGCTCCAGAACACGTAGAACCGCTTTTAGATCATTGCCGCGTTTTAAAATACGCCCATCCATGGCGATAACTGCATAAATCCCTTGTTTTGTTGAGAGTTTGGGACATTTTTCAATGCGGAATATCGGATGTTCGGCTGTACGTCTGAAGATGGAAAAGATCGCAACTTCTGTTAACGGGGATATTCCGTAATCGCGCCATTCGCCAGCTGCCACCATACGCCCATATAGGGACATAATAAGGGCAAGCTCTGCCTTGTGAAAGTGGATGGGAAGCTTCTTTTGCTTCTTATGGTCGTCATGAACAGTCTGAAACATGCCTACAGTTTGCTGCTTTCAATGTTCAAAATCAAGGGCATTAACTTTCTGTTAACGAAAATAACGATCTTTGGCCTTAAAATTCACAATGGATGGACATGTTTTTTGATTATTCAGAGGGTGTAAATGAGTATTGTGATTAATGAGTAGACAACGCCTCGCCTGAAAAGACGGGGCGTTGTTGTTTTCAGAGGGTTCCCAACATATTATGTGATCACAAAAGTATGTATTTTGGGTTTTTAACAAAGTCTAAGTATTGCCTTATATATTTCAATATATTGCCGTCTTCTAGCGTCAGAAGAAACGGGTAGCTAGCAATCAGCTTCCCTCGGTGCCGTGACAACTTTTGCCCCCACCTCATGTTACGGTGCCGAGGACTACACTCCCTTAACAGATATTGACGAAGACCGCCTGTTGGCATTTAGTGCATCTGTGTACTTAGGAGTTAATGATGCGCGACTTTCAAACCAACGGCCGTTCCCCTGTTTTTGCCATTAATGGCATGTGTGCGACATCGCACCCATTAGCGGCTAAAACCGCTGTTCAAATACTGGAAAGCGGGGGTAATGCCGTTGATGCAGCGATTGCCGCTGCCGTTTTGCTGGGGATTTGTGAGCCGCAAATGACGGGTATTGGCGGTGATTGCTTTGTATTGTTATCCCCGGGCGATTCGGATGAAATAATTGCTTTGAATGGGTCAGGTCGCGCCCCGATGGGCCTGTCGGCGGAGGCTATACGTGCTGAAGGGCATAAAACTGTGCCAACAGAAAGCGCTGCATCTGTGACGATACCGGGTGCAATCGATGCGTTTTGCCGTTTGTCAAAAGACCATGGAAAACTGGGGCTGGCATCAGTTTTAGCGCCTGCAATTTATTATGCCAAGGCAGGTATACCCGTTGCCCCGCGCGTTGCCTTTGACTGGGCGCTTGGGCAAGACAGGGTGCAAGGGGATGCCAAAAAGTTTTATCTGTTTGATGGAAAAGCACCCCAAGCCGGGCAGATTTTCCGCGCACCAAATCAGGCGGAAGTTCTGGAACGTATCGCGCTTGAAGGGCGGCGCGGGTTTTATGAGGGCGAAGTGGCTGAAGATATGGTCGCATCGCTTAATGCGCTGGGCGGCGTACATACACTGGATGATTTTGCCGCTACGGCATGCGATTATACAACGCCGGTTTCAGGTGAATACAAAGGTACGGAGCTTGTAGAGCATCCACCGAATGGCCAAGGGGCCACGGCGATTTTGATTAATAACATGTTGGAGAAATTCGACATTGCGGGGATGGATGCGTTTGGTGCGCAAAGGGCCCATATTGAAGCCGAGGTAACTAAGCTGGCTTATGATGCCCGCAATCGTATTATTGCAGACCCGGATCAAACAACGCGGCTTGCGCATATGTTATCACAAGATACAGCAGATGCATTGGCAGCGCTGGTCGATCCGAAACGGGCGATGGCATCAGCTACAAAACTAAGTGAAAGTGTACATAAAGATACAGTTTATTTGACCGTGGTGGACAAAGACCAGATGTCTGTATCGTTGATTTATTCGATATTCAAAAGCTTCGGCTCTGGTCTGGCATCGTCAAAATTCGGTGTTAATTTTCAGAACCGTGGCAGCGGCTTTACCTTGGAAGAAGGCCACCCGAATGAAGCAATGGGCGGTCGGCGTCCAATGCACACGATCATTCCGGGCATGTTGCGCAAAGATGGGAAAGTCACCATGCCGTTCGGGGTAATGGGTGGGGCCTATCAATCCTGCGGGCATGCGCGTTTTATGTCAAATATGCTGGACTTTGGTATGGATGCTCAAACTGCTATTGATGCGCCACGTTGTTTTGCTTTCGAGGACAGTATGGAAGTAGAGCGTAGCTATAGCGATGCGGTAAGGTCAGAGCTGGCTGATATGGGGCATAACGTGGTCATTCCGGATGGGCCCATTGGCGGCGCGCAATCCATATTGATCAATCACGAAACCGGTGTGTTGGAGGGCGCTTCTGATCCGCGTAAAGATGGGTGTGCGCTGGGGTATTAATCCCTAGTTCATTTGAACATCAAGCCGGTATTGCCCGTTATCCATATTACCAAACAGACCTTCAACTTCCGGATGCTCTACCGGTTTTCCGGTCGTGTCCATCATCAGGTTTTGTTCAGAGACGTAAGCCACATAGTAAGACGAATCGTTTTCCGCCAACAGATGGTAAAAAGGTTGTTCTTTGTCGGGGCGCTTTTCTTCGGGAATTGCCTGCCACCATTCATCAGTGTTTGAAAATTCCGGATCAACATCGAATATTACACCTCGGAATGAATGTTTACGATGTCGAACAACAGTCCCAATTCCGTATTTTGCATTTACTTGTAACACGATTGCCCCCGAATCCCTGAATTCCAGCTTGCAAATAAAACTCTATAAGGTGATTAATCTATAAAAAGAGCAAAGA
>JAJFHY010000126.1 GCA_021775375.1 Amylibacter sp.
CTTGACCCGGATGAAGCTGCCGAGCGTGTCTACAACTTCCTGCACACGCTGACCATCGAAGCACAGCTATTTGCCCGTGCTTGCGGCAAAACCAATATTCACAGCCTTGAGCCAGAAGATTTGGCAGCTTTGACAATGGAAGCATCAGCTATGGCAGCGGTTCCGCTGGCTGGCACCAATCACACAGTTGGCGTTGCCGACTATCACAACCTGTAAGGAGAAGCGATATGGCTGGAACACAGTACAGAGGCTCTGAAATTACAGACGTCGATCAGTTCGTCAACGATGCGGCGGGGCTGGCATCAGAGCGTGAAAAGGAAATCGGCCAGCACATTGGATATCGTTACGACGTTAACCTTGTGCCTGACTACAATCGGATCACCCCATTCCTGACCAAGTACATGGAAACCATGGGCTGGGATGATCTGAATTGGTTGGAAGACATCCACATGGGATACGAAGAAGGTGCCCCGGCGGTGTTTGATCGGAACAACAATGGCTGGGTGTCAATTCCTGATACCATTGAATTACCGGACAATCAGCAGGACCGTGACATGATCGCGCGTGAATTGTTGTTAAAATTCCAGATGTCAGACCGACATCCGTTGGTTATGCTTCGGAAAGCTTATATGAAGTTTTAAACCTATGACACGCCAATTAAACATCGCTTGTTTGCAAACCCGACCGATGCCGGATTTCAAGGCCGCGCTTGCCGAAGCGCTGCCTCTGGCTGAACGAGCAGTGAAAACCGGCGCGTCATTTTTGTTTCTGCCGGAATATTGCGGTGGCTTGGCTGCAAATGGCCCACACCTGACGCCACCAGTCGCGACCGAGGTCGTGCATCCTTTTTTAAAAGCGTTTAGGGATTTTGCACGTACCAATAAGGTTTGGATACTGATCGGCTCGCTGGCCATTGATGTGGGGCAGGGTAAATTTACCAACCGAGGTTATCTGATCGATGACCAAGGGGCCATCAACGGCGCGTACGACAAAATCCATCTGTTCGATATTCAACTTGATGACGACACAGTTTTTCGTGAAAGCGCGACTGTGCGCCCAAGTAATCAGGCTGTTGTTTACAACACACCATTTGGCCGGATCGGTCACTCGATTTGTTATGACCTACGGTTTCCCCAGCTTTACCGCACTCTTGCACAGGCCGGGGCTGATATAATATGTGTACCCGCAGCGTTCACCAAACCAACAGGCGAAGCTCATTGGCACGTTCTAAACCGTGCACGGGCCATAGAAAATGGTGCGTTCGTCGTGTCGTCTTGTGCAACTGGCAACGTCCCGGGTGGCGGCTCGGTTTATGGTCATTCTTTGGTTGTTGATCCTTGGGGAACTGTTTTGGCCGATGGTGGTGAACAACCGGGCGTGGTATATGCGACACTGGATTTGGACAAGGTAGCTGAAGCAAGGGCGCGCATACCTAGTCTTGAACACGACCGTCCATTTTCATTACAAAACAACAAAACAAGGATAAGCGCATGAGCTCAATCGCTGCCACAATGGGTCAGAGCCTCGTAGATCACCCGCTTAAAAAATCATTTCTGAAGTGGCAATGCCTGACCCGACAAATCATGATGCGCGATAATCAAGGCCGACCGGATGCATCAATCATGCCGTCAGTGGTTCCTGCCGGAGCGCTGGAACCCATGGGCCATATTATCACAATTATGAACAAGGCACCCAGTTACTCGCTGGTTCCCGAAATGAAGCACATGCTGGGTAAAACTAACGACCCGGCGCAAATACGGAACGATGCGTTGCAATTTTTGTCGGCTACGTATTACCAGAAAGCCACAGAGTTTTCCGATATTCTGACATCGACATTTCCACCGGCGTCGCTAGGGGCGGCGCAAATTCGCGCAGCTGAGAGATGCAATCTGATGTTTGATGCATACGGGCAAAGCTGGCAACTGGATTGCAAAGTTTGGCAATTGGCCGCGCATAATCCACTTTTTGTGGCTACGATGACGCATAACCGGTTGTTCAACCCGGCGCTGCCGAATGAAAGCGTGGTATTGGGTTTTAAGCCGGATTGGTCGGCGTCGAGTTTCAATCAGAACAATGGGTAATAACGTTGCTTATGGCTATGTAATTGGTCAAATTAACGTAACTGACAATGCCACATATCCAACATACGTGGCAATGGTTCAACCGATTGTTAAAAAATTTGGGGGCGTGTTTCTGGTAAGAGGCGGTAATATAGAAGTTCCCGAGGGCCAAGCGCCGGGTGAACGTATCGTGGTAATCAGATTTCCAAGTTTACAAGCGGCCCATGACTGGTACCATTCAGATGATTATGCAGACGCCAAGGCGCTGCGAATGTCGGCATCTGAGAGCGTTCAAATAATTGTGGAGGGGACATGATGAAAAAGAAGGTTTGTATCATTGGAGCGGGACCGTCAGGTCTGGCACAGTTACGCGCATTTCAATCCGCCGCGGATAAAGGTGCGGATATACCTGAAATCACCTGTCTTGAAAAACAGTCTGACTGGGGTGGGTTGTGGAATTACACGTGGCGTACCGGCGTGGATGAGGCTGGTAATCCCTGTCATGGTTCGATGTATCGTTACCTGTGGTCGAACGGCCCAAAAGAGGGTTTGGAATTCGCAGACTATACTTTTGAAGAACATTTTGGTCGACCGATTGCCAGCTATCCGCCGCGCGAGGTTTTGTGGGATTACATCAAGGGCCGTGTGGAAAAAGCAGGTGTGCGCGACAAAATCCGATTTAACACGAACGTGCGCGATGTGCGGTATTTGGATGGGATGTTTACGGTGACCTCACGCAACAGCGAAACCGACACGGAAACGATTGAAGACTTCGACCATGTTATCGTCGCCTCCGGGCATTTTTCTTCGCCAAACGTACCATATTATCCGGGTTTTGAAAGCTTCAATGGCCGTATCTTACATGCCCACGATTTCCGCGATGCACGCGAGTTTATCGACAAAGAAATCCTGATCCTTGGCACCAGCTATTCCGCCGAAGACATTGGTTCTCAATGTTGGAAATATGGGTGCAAATCGGTGACAGTTTCACATCGTACAGCACCTATTGGCTGGGATTGGCCGGATAACTGGCAGGAAGTGCCATGTCTTGAACGTGTCGAAGGACGCACCGCGCATTTTATTGATGGTACGTCAAAAGATGTCGATGCGATCATCCTGTGTACCGGATACAAACATCACTTCCCTTTCATGCCAGACGATCTGCGTCTGAAAACGGCAAACCGTCTGGCAACCGCTGATCTGTACAAAGGTGTGGTTTATACTGGCAATCCCGATCTGTTTTATCTTGGCATGCAAGACCAGTGGTTCACTTTCAACATGTTCGATGCGCAAGCTTGGTGGGTACGCGATGTGATTCTGGGGCAGATTGATTTACCGGATCAGGCAACAATGAAGGCAGACCCGAAAGCGCGCGAAGCCGCCGAAGATGCATTACCTGATGACTATGCCTGTATTGCATATCAGGGTGCCTACACCGCCGAATTGATCGACGAGACGGACTATCCCAGTTTTGACATCGAGGTAGCCAATCAGGCGTTTTACAGCTGGAAGAAACACAAGAAAAAGGGCATTATGACGTTCCGCGATCACGGGTATGTATCACCAATGACCGGGGCTCAAGCACCCGCGCATCATACACCGTGGGTGGATGCACTTGATGATAGCATGGCCGCTTACCTCAAGAAATAGACTGGATCATCCATAACGTTTGCGCGCAGCACTTTCTTTTAGCAGCCAGTCCTCGACCACGCGGCGTTCGGGGAACGTGCGCTGTTTTTCAGGGCGCAACAGGTAATAGCCGCTGGTTGTCCGTGTCTGGTACGATTTTAATGGCCGTACCAATGCCCCGGTT
>JAJFHY010000127.1 GCA_021775375.1 Amylibacter sp.
CATCGGCCCAACGGTCAACGCATTGCTTGAAAATGTAACATCAGCTCAGGCCGCGGCACACGCGGCTATGGCATTAAACTAGAGGTTAAGAATGATGATTGGAACTGATCTGAATACGGTTCTGCCAGAGCTGATTTTGGCAATCTATTCGATGGCCGCCTTGATGTTTTCGGTATACTTCGGCAAGGACAAACGCGCGCATGCGGTGTTCTGGATGACCGCCATTGTCTTGGTGGTTTTAGCTGCAATAATTGCGGTGGCCCCGGCCGGGTCACACACTGCATTTAACGGTGCTTTCGTCGATGACGCATTTTCGCGTTATACGAAAGTAATATGCCTTTTGGCGAGTGCGACAATCGTCCTGCTGAGCATAGAGTATTGCAAAAAGAACAACCTGCTGAAGTTTGAATATCCCATCCTGATCGCTCTTGCGACATTGGGGATGATGATGATGGTTTCCGCAGGCGATCTGATGTCGCTTTACATGGGCCTTGAACTACAATCTCTGGCACTTTATGTGGTCGCGGCTTTTCGTCGTGACAGCCTGCGATCAACAGAAGCGGGTTTGAAATATTTCGTTCTTGGCGCTTTGTCATCGGGTATCCTGCTTTACGGTGCATCTTTGGTATACGGGTTCTCGGGCACTACAACGTTCAGCGGCATTGCCTCTACAATCACAGGCGATGGACTGGGCTTGGGTATGATATTCGGCCTGGTATTTTTATGTGCCGGTCTTGCGTTCAAAGTTTCTGCCGTACCGTTTCATATGTGGACACCTGACGTCTACGAAGGCTCTCCCACACCTGTAACCGCGTTCTTTGCAACCGCACCAAAAGTAGCAGCAGTCGGCCTGTTCGCCAGACTTTTGTTTGACGCATTCCCCGAGGGGCAACCGGATTGGACGCAGATCATCGCAGTCCTTTCAGTCGCCTCTATGTTCCTTGGTGCTATTGCCGCCATTGGCCAAACCAACATCAAACGCCTGATGGCCTATTCATCCATTGGCCACATGGGTTTTGCCTTGATGGGATTGGCTGCGGGTACAGAAGTTGGCGTGCAAGCCATGTTGATCTATATGTCCATCTATGTGGTGATGAACATCGGGACCTTTGCCTTCATCTTGAATATGGAACGTGATGGACATGCCGTCACTGATATCAATTCATTGGGACAATACTCGCAAGTAGAACCGGCACGTGCGGCCGCTTTAGCCCTGTTGATGTTCTCGTTGGCTGGCGTTCCACCATTAGCCGGGTTCTTTGGTAAGTTATATGTTCTGAAAGCTGCTGTTGAAGCGGATATGGCGTGGTTGGCACTTGCGGGTGTTATTGCATCCGTCATTGGTGCTTTCTACTATCTGCGGATCATCTATTATATGTATTTCGGCGAAGAAGCAGAACCGCTGACTGGCAAGATGCCGGCTATGCATTATATATTCCTGATGGCAGCAGCTGCAGCTATGCTGTTCGGTGCGATCAATCTCTTTGGCATTGAAAGCTATACTGCCATTGCGGCCGAAGCCTTGCTGAAATAATGGCAAAATGGCCAAGCGGCTATGACCGGGCTGTATTTGATACGGTTGACAGTACCAATACAGAGGCCCGCCGCAGGTTAACGACTGCTGCAGGGCCGATTTGGATACTGGCGCACGCCCAAACAGCGGGCATTGGCCGGCGTGGGCGTACGTGGTCCACCGAAGCCGGCAATTTTGCCGCGACACTTCTGCAACCCCTTACCATGCCACTTGGGCAGGCCGCATTACAAAGCTTCACAGCAGCGCTTGCATTGCGTGATGCCTTTATAGCGGTTGGGGGTAAGTCTGATGATTACACCTTGAAATGGCCAAATGACGTATTGCTGAAGGGCGGTAAGATCGCGGGTATCCTTCTGGAAACCGCAGGCGCGGGCCCAAGTCATTTGTGTATTGGTATCGGCGTCAATCTAGCCCATGCACCAAGTGTGCGTGCACTTGAACCCACAGCTGTGCCGCCTAGATCGCTTGCGGGCGATGCAGGCCTATCAGTTCCTGCAGAAACATTTCTAGAGGCTCTCGCTATTACTTATGACGCACGGCTTAGACAGTTTCAACAAGGTGGCTTTGACGCCATACGTCGTGATTGGCTGGCGCATGCGGTGAAACTTGGCGCGGTTATCACCGCGCGGACGGTGTCCGAGGAAATTCAAGGCCGCTTTGAAACAGTGGACGAGACGGGCGCACTTGTATTACACACCCCCAAAGGGCCGCGCCAAATAACTGCGGCTGAAATATTCTTTGGTGAAGGATGATCTATGCTTTTGGCAATTGACGTCGGCAACACGAATACGGTTTTTGCCGTGCATGACGGCACGAAATTTCTGGCGGAATGGCGCTGTGAAACCGCCCGCAGACGCACGGCTGATGAATATTATGTTTGGTTGATGAACCTGATACGTCTGCAAGAGCTGGATATAACTATTGACCATGTGATTATCTCGTCAGTGGTTCCGCAAGTTGTGTTCAATCTGCGTGTCCTATCTGATCGCTATTTCAACTGCCGCCCCGTTGTGGTTGGCAAACCCGAATGTGAACTTGGGGTTGATGTACGTGTCGATGAGGGAACACATGTGGGCGCTGACCGTCTTGTTAATACAGTAGGGGCATATGCGCGCTATGGCGGCAATCTGATCGTTGTAGATTTTGGCACCGCCACCACATTCGATGTGGTTGATCATGACGGGGCTTATATTGGCGGCGTCATTGCGCCCGGTGTAAATCTGTCGATAAGAGCTTTGCACGAAGCCGCAGCCGCATTGCCGCATATTGATGTGACACAACCCGATAAGGTCATTGGAACCAATACGGTGGCTTGTATGCAATCAGGTGTGTTTTGGGGCTATATCGGTCTGGTTGAGGGCATTTGCACTAAAATACGTGATGAACATGGCACACAAATGAAAGTCATAGGTACAGGCGGGTTGGCAACCTTGTTTGAACGCGGCACAGGCCTATTTAATACAATAGATAATGATCTGACCTTGCACGGGCTTGTTCTGATCGAAGAAAAAAATCGGAGCACTTAATGAGCAGCCAAAATAAATTAATCTTCCTGCCCCTGGGTGGTGCGGGCGAGATAGGTATGAATATGTACCTCTATGGCTACGGACTCGCAGGTAAAGAGCGCTTTATCATGGTCGATCTGGGCGTAACCTTTCCTGCTATGGACGGTACCCCCGGGGTTGATCTGATCATGGCTGACCCTGCTTATATCGAAGCCCGTCTTGACCGTCTTGACGCGATTTTCATAACCCACGCACACGAAGATCATATCGGGGCTTTGGGCCTTTTATATCCAAAACTTGCCGTACCGGTTTATGCCCGCCCCTTTACAGCGGCTGTGGCACGGGCAAAAATGGAGGATCGCGGGCAAGACCCATGGGTAGTTCAGGTGGTTGAAAGTTATCCAAAACAGATTGAAGCAGGGCCGTTCAAGGTCAGTTATCTGCCTTTGGCCCACTCTATCCCGGAAGCTGCTGGCCTGATCATCGATACACCCGCAGGGCGCATTGTGCATACGGGTGACTTTAAACTTGATAAAGATCCGATTGTTGGCGAAGCTTATGATCCGGCACTCTTTGCAGAAGTGGCGCAAGGCGGCATCAAAGCCTTGGTTTGTGATAGTACAAACGTATTTTCACCTGAAGCCGGACGATCAGAGTCAACACTGAATAGCAATATCACCAAACTGATTTCGGATGCATCCGGCATGATGGTCGCGACAACATTCGCGTCCAATGTGGCACGCTTGAAAACACTTGCACAAGCAGGTGTGGATGCGGGCCGTTCTGTTTGTGTGCTGGGCCGTTCGATGCAAAGAATGATGGCCTATGCCCATAGTACCGAAGTTCTGGGTGATTTCCCGCCCTTAATCGAATTGGAAGATGCCCAAACTGTACCTCGTGAAAATCTGATGCTGATTGTGACTGGTTCCCAAGGCGAGGGCCGCGCTGCATCCGCACAACTGGCACGTGGCAAATATCTGGGCCTGACAATGCAAGAAGGCGATACGTTTTTGTTCTCGTCCAAAACCATTCCGGGCAATGAAGTTTCCGTGGGCCGTATCGTTAACAGTTTTTCAGAAATGGGTGTCAAAGTCATTGATGACACATCAGGTATGTACCACGTTTCAGGTCACGCAAACCGCCCTGATCTGGAAGAAGTGCACGATATATTCAAGCCACAAATATTGATCCCGATGCATGGCGAGCATCGCCATTTACGCGAGCATATGGAATTGGCGCAAAGCAAAGGCATCGCCAGCATCATTGCCCCGAATGGCGCGATGATCGATCTGACGGGCAAAAAACCAAAGCTTATTGAACATATAGAGACCAACCGGCTTTATCTGGATGGCAACCAATTAATCGGTGCCTTCGACGGTGTTGTGTTGGAACGCATCCGTATGGCTACGCGCGGGTTGGTGGCCCTGTCGATTATCATCGAAGAGGATGAAGTTATCGGTGTTTGGGCAGAAGCCATGGGCTTGCCCGATACGCTGGGGACACAAACCAGCCTGAACGAGCTTATTGAGCTGGCTGTTGAAAAGGAACTTCAATCAGCGAAACGTAAGCTATTGAATTCAGACGATGAAATGGATCGTCTTGTTACCCGTATTGTGAACCGCATTTGCAAGGACGCGGTCGGCAAAAAGCCTGTTTCACAAGTGATGATCAATAGGCTGGTTGCAGATTAACGCGCTTTGGGCAAAGGCCCTAAGCTGCGTTCTCGTCGTCGGATTTAGCTTCTTCCGCAACAGGCTCTTCTGTTTTTGGTGCAGCTGTTGTGCGAATATCGCGTAGCATAAACGCTGGTACATGATCGCCCAGACCAACAACGCGATTATGGTTGCCTTGCTTGCGCCCGCCTTCTTTTTGTGGGCGTTGGTTTTTGTCATTGCGGGCAAGTTTCCGAACTTCAGCCACCTGAGTTTCGCGTTTGCTTTCAACGACATCCTCTTTTTTAGCGGCCTCGACTTTCGGTGCGTCCGGCTTAATCGCTTTTGATCGTGAGCGGCTGTGTGTCTCAGTCGGTTTGGATGGCTCGGAAGCTGTTATTTCAGTTCGTGGAATTTTACCTTTGATCAACTCTTCGATCTTATCCAGATATTTTTCCTCATGTGGCAGGCAAAGTGTGAAAGCCTTGCCGCTGCGACCTGCGCGGCCCGTACGCCCCACACGGTGCACGTAATCTTCGGAATGGATAGGGACATCGTAATTGAACACATGGCTCACATTCGGGATGTCCAGTCCACGGGCTGCCACATCAGAGGCTACCAGCAAAGTGATATCGTTGTTTTTAAAACCATTCAGCACTTCCATCCGGTAGCGCTGATCTAAATCACCATGCAGGGCACCAACAGATGCCCCATATTTTTTCATAGATTTCAACACGATATCAACATCAACCTTGCGGTTGCAAAAGATAATCGCATTGGTAAGTGCGTCGCCTTCATCGGCAATTACCTTACGCAACATATCACGCTTTGCCTTGGCTTCCACCTTGCGGTTCTGGGCTTTGACAGAAACGACTTTCTGCTCGATGGTGTCAGAGGTTGTTGCTTGACGCGAAACTTCCACACGTTCGGGGTTCGAAAGGAACTCTTGCGTGATGCGCGTAATTTCAGGCGCCATCGTGGCCGAGAAAAACAGTGTTTGACGGGTGAACGGTGTCAGTTTGAAAATACGTTCGATATCGGGGATAAAGCCCATATCCAGCATACGGTCAGCTTCATCCACAACCATGATCTCTATGCCTGTCAGCAGAAGTTTGCCGCGCTCAAAATGATCGAGCAGACGACCAGGTGTGGCGATTAACACATCAACACCGCGATCAATCAGCTTGTCCTGATCCTTGAACGAGACACCACCGATTAGAAGGGCCATATCCAGTTTTACATATTTTGAATAAAGCTCGAAGTTTTCGGCAACTTGTGCAGCCAATTCACGTGTAGGGGCCAGAACCAAAGATCGCGGCATGCGTGCGCGTGCACGTCCCCGGGCCAGTTTGTGAATCATCGGCAAGGTAAACCCTGCGGTTTTTCCGGTGCCTGTTTGGGCGATACCCAAAACATCACGCCCCGCAAGTGCATGCGGTATAGCGGCTTCTTGGATGGGTGTAGGGGTTTCGTAGCCGACGTCGTTGACGGCTTTAAGAACTTTGGGACTAAGGCCCAGATCGGTAAATTTTGTCATATATCTCGCGTTGTTAGCGGTGTAAATTAGTGCCGCAGTTTTCAATCGCGGCCAGACAGCCGAAGTGCTGTCATTCCTGTGGGCTAGCATCTATAGGATTTAACAAGGAAGTCAATGTAACTGCGAAATATACAAACAAACGTGATGTATTTACGCATTTATCCTGTATATTTTCGCTAAAGATCGCGGGAATCTAAGGAATTTATTATGACATCAGTTCTAATGGACATTTGGCGCAGCTTCAGATCATTGCCCCTTTGGGTACAGATTTGGGTTGGAGTGATATTGGTGCCGGTGAACATGTCTACTATTTTCATGTTGCTACAAGAAAATGGAAAAGGGTGGTTTATATTAACACTTTCAATGGGAGGAATGGTTCCAAATCTTTACCTAATGTTTAAAGAGCGAGGCTTTTCAAAAGCGATGGCATTTTCTCACTTAGTATTTTGGATACCTCTTTTATATTTTCTTTTTATTTGGATTGGGTTGGCAATGATAATGGTGCCTGAAGACAAGTTATTTATCTGGCATCTGGTTATCTTGTTTGTCGTAAATGCAATATCGATATGCTTTGACCTGAAGGACAGCTGGCAATGGCTTAAAGGGGATCGCAAAATCGCCTCTTAAACCATAATTTCCTTTGTCGATGTCAAAGACAGATCAGGAAAATCCCGCTCCACACGGTCTATATCCCATTGCAATCGCGTCATATAAACAGGATCACCGTCATGGTCAGATGCTATGTGGCCTTTATTAGTATCAATAAAGCTATCAACCTTATCGCTGGGGCCTGCCAACCATCGCGCCGAGGTAAACTGGGTTGGTTCAAAGCGTACAGGTATGCCGTATTCCAGTTCTATCCGGC
This sequence comes from Amylibacter sp., assembly GCA_021775375.1. Lineage (GTDB taxonomy): Bacteria > Pseudomonadota > Alphaproteobacteria > Rhodobacterales > Rhodobacteraceae > Amylibacter. Next base: position 7,094 of record JAJFHY010000127.1, read on the forward strand.
TGGCGAGTACCTCGAATTGCAAAGCACCTACAACGCCGATAATCCATCCGGAACCGATCATCGGTTTGAACAATTTGGCTGCACCTTCTTCTGCGAATTGGTTCAGGGCTTTGTCCAGATGCTTGGCTTTCATCGGGTCGGTTGCGCGTACGGATTGCAGCAATTCCGGTGCAAAGGACGGGATGCCCGCAAAGTGCAAAGTTTCGCCCTCAGTCAGAGCGTCCCCGATGCGCAACTGTCCGTGGTTGGGGATACCGATAATGTCACCTGCCCAAGCCTCTTCGGCCAGTTCGCGGTCGCTTGCCAAAAACAACATGGGTGAGGCTATGGCCATGGGTTTTTTGGTGCGGACATGGGTCAGTTTCATGCCGCGTTTGAAGTGGCCGGAACACAGACGCACAAACGCGATGCGGTCGCGGTGTTTGGGGTCCATGTTGGCTTGTACCTTGAAAACAAAGCCGGTAACTTTTTTCTCATCCGGTGAAATCTGGCGTTCAACTGCGGGGCGTATCTGTGGTTTCGGGCCGAAATCACCGATACCGTTCATCAGTTCCTGCACCCCGAAACTATTGATGGCAGAGCCAAACCAGATGGGTGTCATGGTGCCGTCCAGCATAGCTTGGGTATCCAGTGCGGGCAGCAAGGCGCGGGCCATTTCGACCTCTTCCAGCAGCTTTTCAAGCAGATCTGCGGGCACATGTTCGGCCAGTTTCGGGTCGTCTAATCCCGCGATCTGAATGCTCTCGGAAATCACGTTCCGATCAGCACGGTCCATCAGTTCCAGACGGTCGTTCAGCATGTCGTAACACCCGATAAAATCGCGGCCAACACCGATAGGCCAGCTGGCGGGGGTGACGTCTATCGCAAGATTTTCCTGAATTTCATCAATAATATCAAAGGTGTCACGACTTTCGCGGTCCATTTTATTACAGAATGTCAGGATCGGCATGTCGCGCATGCGGCAAACTTCGAACAGTTTGCGTGTCTGGCTTTCAACGCCTTTGGCCCCGTCAATAACCATCACCGCCGCATCCACCGCTGTCAGTGTACGGTAGGTGTCTTCGGAGAAGTCGGAGTGACCGGGGGTGTCCACCAGATTGAACCAGTAATCCTTGTATTCAAAGGACATTGCAGAGGCGGAAACAGAGATGCCGCGATCCTTTTCCATCTGCATAAAATCCGAGCGCGTACGCCGCGCTTCGCCCTTGGCGCGGACTTGCCCCGCCATTTGGATAGCACCACCATAAAGCAAAAACTTTTCAGTAAGCGTGGTCTTGCCGGCATCAGGGTGGCTGATGATGGCGAATGTGCGGCGTCGGTCAATTTCGGGCGGCAAAACGGGCTGATTTGTGGTGCGATCTAACATATGCGCACCTATAGGTAAGGAATGGCGGAAGGGCAAGAAATGACTGTCTGTATCACGTCTGTATCGTGTCGGTATACCGACGTGAAACGCACATGACACCAATAGTTAACGATTTTGCGGCAATTTTGCATGATCATGGCTTCAAAAACACAAAAAACCGCCCGCGTTGGATTATTTACGGATTTGAAAGATTTGCAGGATAGTCTGAAAGACATCTGGGCGGATATGTCTATTCCTGACGATTGGGATTATCTGGAGAAAAATTTTCCGGCCCGGAAAAAGAAGATCAAGGTCACGCTTTATCTGGACGAGGATATGCTGCGCTGGTTTCGCAAACTGGGCAAAGGTTATCACGCACGGATAAATGCGATACTGAGGATCTACTGGCGCGGGATAATCTCGGGCGATGTTCGGTCTTATCAAGACGCGCATGAGGTGGCACCGAACAAGATCGCCTATCTGGCGGGCATGCGCACGCAGTTTGAACGCGATCTGAAAATTATGGAGGAACAAGGCAAGGTTGATGCACAAACTGCCGAACAACTGCGCCATGCAACGGGTTCAATGTGGAGTGAAGATCGGGCGCGGCGTGAAATTTTAAGGCGGGTTTTGCGCCAAAGGATGAAAGGCGGGAAACTGGAAGCGTGATTTTCATGCCAATCGTAAAGCATCCATTTTGATGGGATCGCGATTGTTTTGGCACCTGAGCGCGGTTAAGCTGCGTAATCCCTCCCATAGCGGCGAGGTCTGGGGGGCTTTGAGGCCGTTGTGTAGGATGGGGTATTTGTGGTGACCGCGTACTTTATAAGTTCACGCTGCTTTATCTCATCTGTAAAATCGCTATCCTTTCGGCAAAACACGAAAAGGAATCGATCAAATGGATTTAGGGATAAAAGGCAAAACTGCGGTTGTTTGTGCGGCAAGCAAAGGGCTGGGGTTTGGTTGTGCCGAGGCTTTGGCCAAAGAAGGGGTTAATCTGGTAATTTGTGCGCGCACACCGGAACCTTTGGATGCAGCGGCTGATAAATTGCGCAAACATGGGGTCGAAGTGACGCCGATTGCCTGCGATATTACAACGGACGCGGGCCGCGCGGCTGTTTTGGCGGCGGCTGGGCATGTGGATATTCTGGTAACCAATGCGGGCGGGCCGCCACCCGGGCATTGGTCTGACTGGGAACGGGACGATTTTATCAAGGCGATGGACGCGAATATGCTGACACCGATTGCCCTGATGAAAGCCGTGTTGCCCGGTATGATCGAGCAGGGATGGGGACGGGTGGTGAATATCACCTCGCAATCCGTCAAAGGACCGATCGGGATTTTGGGCTTGTCGAATACGGCGCGCACCGGTTTGACCGGTTATGTCGCGGGCACGTCGCGTGATGTGGCAAAGTACGGGGTGACGATTAACAATCTGCTGCCGGGCATTCATGCAACGGATCGGGCGGTTTCCCTGGACAGCGGCAATGCCAAGGCCAAGAACCTGAGCATGGATGAGGTCAAGGCGCAACGCTGTGCGACGATCCCCGCAGGCCGATACGGAGAGGCGTCCGAGTTCGGCGCAACGTGCGCGTTCATGTGTTCAAAACATGTGGGCTACATGATCGGGCAGAATGTATTGCTGGACGGTGGAGCTACCGTTTCGACAATATAACCAGCGCTTAATCACGTTCCTGTCAGTTCCTGTAAATAACTTCGTTTTCAGGAATGCTTCGTATATGCAGGCGGAAAATAAAGATCAGGAGATCACTGAATGGCACTTTTAGCAAACCCTATGGCGTTGGTTTATTTCGTCGGACTTATAGCGATTGTAAGTCTACTGATATCGCCGCGCAATGTAACCGTTGGAGGATTCTTTGACGGTGCGTCAGGGGGTGGTGCGAAGCCGGGCCTGTGGATGCTGGTGCTTAGTCAGGTCACCACATGGATATTTGCGCGCTCTTTGATGAACGCCGCAATTTTGGGATATTTCTACGGGTTTGCCGGAACACTGGCTTATACAGCCTATTACCTGAGCTTTCTGACGGGGATGTTTATAGTGGGGCAAATGCGCAGGCGCGGTGCGCGGTCCGTACAGGATTGGTTGGGTGATAACTTTGGCAGCACCGGTCATGTCGCATATAATATCGTGGTGGCGCTGCGATTGCTGTCTGAAGTATTTGCCAATCTGATCGTTGTCGGCCTGATCTTTTCCGCAGCTTTTCCGGATCTGGCTTGGGCCAAGACAGGGGCGGTTGTGGCGCTAGCTGTCGTTGGTTTGGTATATTCTGCCCTGGGTGGTCTTCGTGCGAGTTTACGAACAGATGTGATGCAGATGATCGTGTTTATGGTTGTATTAGCACTGGCATTTGGCGTGATGGTTTCCGCCGACAATTTCTCATTCTTAGCGATTTTCAATGCTAGCGGTGTGCATGAGCAGGCCAGTAGACCCGGTTGGGTATTGGTTGCTGTTGCGCTGTTGCAGGTGTTTTCATATCCCGCGCATGATCCGGTGATGATGGATCGCGGTTTTCTGGCGGATGAGAAAACCACGCGCAAAAGTTTCATGCATGCGTTTTGGTTATCCTCGATTTGTATCTTCGGGTTTGGCATGTTTGGTATTCAGGCGGGCCTTATGGGGGCGTCTTATGAAAACCAGTTGCTTGGCACGTGGCAGGTGATGTTCGGCCCGGTTGTCTATTTTCTGATTGCAGCGTCTTTGCTGGTGTCGGCAATGTCGACGTTGGACAGCGCGCTGGCGTCTGCTGCACGTTTGGTCATTGACGAATTCAAGGTGGCACCGCGCACGGTCTTTTGTGGTCGTTTGGCGATGTTCGGATTTATGGCGGCAGGTGCGCTGCTGACGCTTTGGGGCAACAAGACGCTGTTTGATGCGGTTGCCGTGTCCGGCACGGCATCAATGTTCCTGACCCCAGTGCTGGTGTTGGCATTTGTTTTCAACCGTGTTGTGCCGCTTTGGTCGTTTTTGGTGGCTTATCTGGCAGCTATTCTGGGGGCGGCGGCCTATATGTATCGGGGTACGGAGTTTGTGAAGATATTCTTTGACGGGCCGCATAAGTATGACCAGTTGTTGTACATCTGTATCGCGGTTCTTTTTGTCGGGTTTAGCGCAGGTTTAATCGGGCTTGCAAGCCAAGGAAAGCTTGCCCGCCGCGCGTGAGGCTGGTAGGGGCAGATAAGTACCCGATTAAAAGCGTCAGATAGATAATTGAATAAGGCCCAAACGCACTATGCCTGCCAAAAAACTGGAATTGCATGACATTACCCGCATTTATGATGGCGTTTCTGTGGTTGATAGTCTGAGTTTGACCTTGGCTGCAGGTGAGGTGACCTGTCTGCTTGGGCCGTCGGGGTGCGGTAAGTCGACAACTTTACGGATTGCAGCAGGTGTTGACTGGCAAAGTTCGGGCTCGGTCTTGATCGATGGGCAGGTGGTTTCGGATGATGATTGCCATATGCCGCCCGAGGCGCGTCATATCGGATTGATGTTTCAGGATTTTGCGTTGTTTCCACATTTGAATGTGGAAAACAATGTGGGGTTTGGCCTGAAAGGGTCGCGCAGTGATAAAGCTGCCCGCGTGGCGGATTTGCTGCATAAAGTAGAGCTTGATGGTTATGGGGCTAAATATCCGCATCAGCTATCGGGTGGTGAACAACAGCGTGTGGCACTGGCGCGGGCATTGGCACCTAATCCGCAGGTGATGCTGATGGACGAGCCGTTTTCG
>JAJFHY010000128.1 GCA_021775375.1 Amylibacter sp.
TCCCAACATTGGTCGCAATCCCCTGTATCAATAAGGAAATTGAATCAGTCAAACGCAATCAAAGCAAGCAGAGTTTTTCAACAGAATAGGCCCTTAGCTGCCTTTGTCGACATTTGGTTGCTGCGTTGTAGGTTCAACAAAGCAGACATTGGTCGATAATAGCATTTTGAGAGCTACTAATGATAGTTCTACAGGACAAATCTGCCGCTCCACAAAACTCCGCTTCGGGAGGAAAGCACCAAAACAACGCCGATCTCAGCCAACGTAAATCCTTCTAGCTCAACATCTATTCGGCCACGACACCTTCAGTGGGTGATAGACCCAAGCCTTTGCATGCAAACCTGTTTGCCCCGGTGGCTTAAGATACTTGATATAGATCAATGTCCATAGATAGTTGGTTTGTTAGGAAGTCATTAGTGTAAATAATTTTTTAAAAAGTAGAGGGACTATTATGAAAGCACCTTCATATTTAGGGATCTTAATTTGCTCGGGACTTACCAGTGTGGCGACGGTGTCGACATCAACTGCCGATGAAATCACTGGGGATGTTCAATCCACTGTGGAATTTGATGCTGGTATTTCAGTAGCAGAACAATATACCGACAATGTTTTTCTAACTTCAAACGACAGGCGTAGTGATTTTATAACAACAGTTTCTCCATGGGCTAATGTATCTATTGAAGTGGGTGATTTTAAACTGCAGGCCGATGCAAGTGTGGAAATTGGCCGTTTTATGGACAATCCCAGAGAAAACTATGAGGATTATGAACTTGGCACGGACGCCCGTTATCGCTTGAACCAAGAGCTATTTGTTTTTGGTGGGGTGGATTATTCATGGGGCCATGAAGACCGCAGTTCTCCGGATGATGTGAATGGATTGACACCTACGAAACTGCGTGAAGGCAGTGGCTATTTGGGTTTTGGTGGCCTGATTAATGAAAAATCGTTTAGGTTCGGTGTTAACCTTCGTAATTTGGATTTTGATGACACGACGGCAAGCGGCGGCGCAAATATCAACAATGATGACCGTGATCGGCTGATGACTGAAATAGGTGGGCGTTTCGGCGTAGCCAAGACGGAGCATGGCGAGGTGTTTGTTCAGGGGATTTACAACCAGCGCAAATATGACACAGCAGTAGACGACTTTGGATATCAGAGAAGCTCCGAGGGTATTCAGGCAGAGGTCGGCTATAAAGGTCGGATGGGCAATCTGACTGGCGAAGTTGTGGCCGGAGTGTTGAGCCAAAATTACGATGACGTACGTTTTGACACAGTTACAATACCCACTTTTGGTGCCGATCTGATATGGCGCACAGGTCCCGCCACGCAGGTGACATTCGCAGTTGAACGCACAATTGAGGAAACTACGACATTCGGTGCGCCCGCTTATGTATCCACATCATCAGGTGCGCGTATCCGCCATCGCATCGCACAAAACATGTCTTTGGTGGGCTACTTCTATTTAACGGAAAATGATTATCAGGACATCGATCGATCGGATACGGTAACTGAAACCGGGGTCAGCCTACGCTACCACATCAATCCTAGATTGTACTTGAATGCGGATTATGATTTTCAACAAAGATTGTCAGATGTGGCGGGTGCCGAATTTGATGAACATCGCATATACTTAGGTTTTGGGACAGAGTTGCAACCTAGTTACAAAGAGGGCGCGGGCAAATTGGCCTCTTTCGATTCAACAGAATTTTACATCGGCGGACAGGTTGGGGATAGCGTTTTGCAAACAAAGCTGGACGGCCCACGTGGAGGCGGTGGGAATCTTACAGCAGAGTTTGGTGACCGAGGTTTGATCGCGGGCGCATTTGCCGGGTATCGCGCCACAATTAACAAGCTTGTTCTGGGCGTCGAGGCTGATATCGAGTTTGGAGATGCGGAATGGAGCCACGTGGCCAATCGAAATTTCTCAGTTAAAAGGAGCGACTCTTTCGGGTTAAGCGGTATCGCTGGCTTCAGAACAGTTGGAGGAAACCTGATCTATGGTAGGTTCGGTGTCTCTACAGCAGAATTTGAAAGCCATTATCAACAGGGTGGAAATCAGGTTGCAATCAATGACCGGGAAATAGGATTTAATGTCGGAATAGGCGCTGAATTCCCGCTTGGGCGCGGATTTTCTGGACGGATGGAGTACCAAATCAGGGCTTTTGATGATTATCAGATAGGTGCGCCGTTGGGTGGTGGCAACGATGATAATTTTGCAAATATTGAGGCGGTTGCCCGCTTCGGATTACTTTACAAATTTGGTGAGGAAGACATAGTTGATGTGGAACCGGTTAATTACTCTGGCTTCTATGCCGGAGCGCAATTTGGTCATGGAACCTTGCAAAGCGATAATTCCGGGCCAAGACCGGCCGCACTTCCCGCACCGGCTTTTACTCTAAATACGACACGTTCAGGGCAAGGGTTCACCCCTGGTGTGTTGGCGGGTTATGGGTATCAGGTCGGGTCATATTATTTTGGTGGTGAAGCAGAATTCGAGTTGTCTTCTGTCGGATGGGATATAGAGCGCAGCCCTGTTGGCCGGATTTATTCAGTCGAAAAGATCGGCGCTATCGGCGCCTCATTGCGTGTAGGTTATGTGGTAAACGATTCCGTTTTGATCTACGGCCGCGCCGGTTTTGTGCGTTCCAAATTCAATACCAACTACCAGTTTGCTGGCAATACAGTTGATCAGAATGACTACTTAACGGGATTACGGTACGGCGGTGGTGTCGAGTTTTCTATCAGTCAGAACCTTAATCTACGGCTTGACTATACTTATACCGACTATGATTCACATCAGGTGAACTATGGCTCGGGTGTCGATCAGTTTGACACATCCGAGAGCCTGTTTCGGGTCGGCCTAAACTATAAACTCTGATAGTTTTCTCTAGATGCGGTTCTGAGGTAGATACATTTTTGAATTGCCGTTTTGATTAATATTTTATGCAAACTTGATATAGATCAAATCAGGCATGCACCTCATCAGCTAAAGTAGTTACGGAAATTGGGAATCGAGCTGATTCCATCTTTCCTGATTTAAATAGTTAGAAACCTGAGGAGTAAATATTATGAGAATTAAAACTTCATTGAGAGTAGCGCTTATTACAGGCACAGCAGCTATTGCTATTGCAGCGTCACCGATAGCATCCGATTTCGCATTTGCTGGCCAGCAAGCGAAAAGTGGTCAAAGCGGTAATCAAGGCGGTAGCGGAAAAGGTGCCGGTAAAGGTGGTTCCAGCGGACAAATGGGCGGCCAAAAAGGTGGCCTTAGCGGTATCTTTCGCGACATCACCGGCGGCAATGGTTCAACCGATCCCATCACTTCCGCCGAAGATGGTGAGGACGATTCCGACCGTCCAGTATGGGCTGGTCAAGCTGGCGGTAAAGACGGTGCCGGTGGCGGGCAGCCACCCACATCCGGCTCGAAGAAAGGCGATCTTTTCGGGGATCTTTGGGTTATTCTTCGCGACGACAATGGTGTACCGCTCTTAACCGACGAAGGTTGGATTCAACCACTCGATTCTGAGGGAAACCTGATTGCGTTGGATGAAGAAGGACATCCGCTTGACGAAAGCTTGACGATGGAGGTTGAACTGGGACGTCTGAATGTCGGTCGCGCGCCAACCAGTGTTCTTGATAAGCGTGCAGACGAAGTTATAGCACTTCTTAATGATGCAACTGATCTGAAGGTTGATGCAGCTGGACGTCTTGTTCTGACAGTAGACGGTGTGGATAAAACCATAGACTCGCCCCTTGAAAATCTTGCAATCTACGTTGCTCTTATGACGGATGGCAGTATTCCTGGCGTCACTGATCTTCCCGGAACAGCCTATGACTTTTTGGTAGATGGAGCACTTACTGCTGAGGACCTTGCGGCATCAGTATCTTTTCTGGCCGCTGCCACCGACAAGACGGGCGTTTTCACAACTGATGAAATCGCTTATATAGATGCATTCCTGAGCATCAACACAGTGAGCGAAGGTAATGTTACCTACTCGGTAATTGATTATTCCAGCTTCACATATGATCGATCAGATACATATGGCGACATAACTGTCGAGGTTCTGATTGAGCAACCCGACGGGAGTTTTATGCCAACTGTGGTCAATGTTTATGATGCTGTCTTTGGGTCTACCGATGCAAGCGGTTCAGGCGATCTAACTGCCTACACTCTTGCGGCAGACGACGCACGGATGGTTGTGAACTACATTCATGAATTTGAAGTGCCATCTCTCGATGCATCACATTAGCATATCTGGGCGGGCCGGGGGATGATCATCCCCTGGCCCGCTATAATACGTATAGGAGCTCTATGATGACAAACCTAATTAAACGCCGGGCGTTATTGCTTAGCGGCATTTCATTGCTATCAGTTGCATTCACAATTCCTAAATCAACAAACGCTCAATCACATTCACCTGGAGCAGGAAAAGGCAAAGGCAAAGGGTCAGACAAAGTACATGGGAAACCTGGTGGTGGTGATGATGGTGACGATCACAGCCACGACGATGGTGACGATCATGGTGGTGGTGATGATGGTGACGATCATGGTGGTGGTGACGATGGCGACGATCATGGTGATGTTTCTGAACATGGTAAGGGTGGTAAAGGTCCCAAATACCGTGGTGGCAGGGTCACTGTATCGGATAGTTCACATGGGCATTCTTTGGTAGATCGGGTGCTAAGAAAGCCCCTGCCAAACTAATGCCAGAAGTTAAAAGGATTGATCCCACACCAGTTTAGGCACTTATCTTGGTGGCTGATACAGATGCAAACTTGTCATTTAATTTATGGATGATGCGCGGTGGCCAAGAGCTAAGGTCTGACATTTAGTTCATACAGAAAATATATACTTTGGGCTCCAATCTGACGATTATCGGCTTCCCAAGTCAAACGCCCTAATGTCTGCTTTAGTCCGTGGCAAGGAGATGCTTTTGAATCAGGCAAATGGCCGCTTACCGCCCATATTGATCTATAGTTGGTTTTTAGGATGACCAGTATTCGACGTAAACTGAAATTGAACAGTAGATAATGAATGATGGCGGTTTTGGCCTTGGATTTTACATAGATTGTATCAATCTTGATTTAAAAGGTGGTTATTAAGGTGGATTATAATATCACATTCAATATTAACTTATTGATTTATAATATTAATATTTTGATAAATGGTGCCCGAGGGTAGATTTGAACTACCGACACGAGGATTTTCAGTCCACTGCTCTACCCCTGAGCTACTCGGGCACTTGTTTGCGTTAGCTATATAACCACCGCTGGGTCGGGGCGTTTTAGGATAGGGGGGGCATGCTGGCAAGAGGGAATATGACTTGTCAGTGTAATTTATGATCTTGGGGCTCTGATGGGGTGGGAATACTGTCTTCCTCATCTGTGTCTGCTGCGGGAATGGCATAGCTTCCCGACAACCATTTACCCAGATCTATATCAGCGCAACGCTTCGAACAGAACGGGCGGTATTTTTCATCGGCTTGTTTTTTACAGATCGGGCAGCTCATATATCCAGTACCTCTGTCAGGGGTAATCGTTCGCGTTTTCTTTGCAATTCATAATGCCCCAAAGGTGTCCAGCCGACAAGGATTGTGTCGATGCTGTCGGCCTTGAATGCGCGGCGCAATTGGGTTTCGATTGTGCGGCGTTCCGCCTTGGGGCTGGGTGCGAAATCTATCACGATCTGGCCGCCCAAACCGCGCAGGCGTAATTGTCGCGGCAGTTCTTTGGCGGTTGCTATGTTGGCTTTCAATCCTGCGGAAAGCGAAAAGTCTGTGCCCGTATTAACGTCTACCGCAACCAATGCACGCGTAGGTTCAATGACCATAGAAGCGCCGCCTGACAAGGTACATTCCGGGCGCTCCAGCGCGTGGATATGATCCCATACGCCAAGTGTTTCAAAGCAGCCATCTTCAGAGATCACCTCGTCGATATCCGACCAGTTGGCCCATGCCTGCTCTGCGGCATCAGGGGCATCCAACAGCAGTTCCGGTTTGCCGTCTGCATCATTCAGAACCGCAACTGCGCCTTGCAGCATTGCGGCGATGTTGGCGTATATGTCGCCTTCGTCAGCGCCTTCACATGCAGAGCGCAGGATCAAACCGCAATCCTTGGGTGCGTCGTCAAAAGCTTCATGCGCAATTTCGTGTAAGCGCAGGCGTTCATCTTCATTGCGGATGGAACGGGCGATGTTGATGCCCGGTGCATTCGGGGTAACAATAGCGTAGCGGCTTTTGAATAACAGTTTATTAACGACAGGGGCGGCTTTGCCAATCTCGGCATGTGTGCTGACCTGAACCAGTAAGAACGCGCCCGAAGCGATTCCCTTGGCCTGTTTCAGGAAACCTTTTTGACCCTGACCCAAATCAAGTATGATGCCGTTCTGGCCCTTCATGGGTTGTGTCGCTTTTGCACGATAAATCGCGCCGGGGCGGGGGCGATCATGGAGCGGGTCAATCAGTAAATCCTGCAAGCGTCCGTCTTGTAATAAAGCCGCGGCTTTGCGCCCGTCTATTTCATCTATCGCTACAATGCGGCCTTTTTTCATAACGCGTTCCGTTCGTAATTCATCGGATAACCTGCCGCGGATAATAGACCCGCTGTTTGCGTCAAAGGCAAGCCAACGACGTTGCTGTATGACCCGCTTATCCACGGAATAAAGGCAGCTGCGATGCCCTGAATGGCGTAGCCGCCGGCTTTGCCTTGCCATTCATCCGAGCGGATATAGGCGGACAGTTCTGCGTCTGACATGTGTTTGAATTTCACGGCTGTTGTGACTTGCTTTTCTAACAGACGATCACCGGATTTGATTGCTATAGCTGTAATCACACGGTGACGACGGCCTGATAAAAGGTTCAAAAATTCAACGGCTTGCGTTGCATTTTCCGGTTTTTCCAGAATGCGTCGCCCTACGGCTACGACTGTATCGGCAGTCAGGACAATTTCTTCTTTGGAATGCGTGATTGCTTGGGCTTTTTGTGCGGCGAGCCGGCGGGCATAGACCAAGGGGAGCTCGGCCTTTAGCGGGGTTTCGTCTATATCGGCGGGGCGTATGTCAGACGGTATTACACAAATCTGTGCAAGCAGTTCCAGCCTGCGTGGGCTGGCGGAACCCAGAACCAGTTTCATAGCTTATTTATAGCGGTAGTTGATGCGGCCCTTGGACAGATCGTAAGGTGTCATTTCCACCTGAACCTTGTCGCCTGCAAGTACACGAATGCGGTTCTTGCGCATTTTACCCGCAGTGTGGGCGATTATCTCATGGCCGTTCTCTAGCTCTACCCGAAATGTCGCATTCGGCAAAAGCTCTACAACGACACCATCGAATTCGAGAAGTTCTTCTTTAGCCATGTTTACTCCTAATATGTTAGCAACAGAGGGTTTGTTGCTGTTTCGGGGCTTACATGATGCCCTTTATGGGAAAACACAAGTAAAAAGGGTGTTTATGCGACGTTTCAAAGCGTTAACATAGGTTAATTGCCACAGATCAGCGGGAATATAGCTGTCTGTATCACGTCGGTATTACGTCGGTATCGCATCGGGAAACTGTCGGGGTTGAATTGGGGGCGTTTTGTTAAGGTTGGTTAATTTTTGATGGGGGTGTGTTGCAACACTTACGCGACTTTTTCCAAAAACCGCCGTTTGATGTTGGCGATTATATCATCGCGCACGGCGCGATATGATGCCAGTTTATCTTCGCGGTTTTCACCTTTGCCTGTCGGATCAGCGGTTTCCCAATATTCAACGTCCACTGCGTGGCCTTTGGTGAGTTCCATGATGCGGTTGTGCGAAGTGGGTGACAGGGCCACAACCAGATCGAAACTGTCCAACCGGTCGCCCCAGTCTTCGAGATCTTCAAAGGAACGAACCTTGTGTTTTGACAATTCCACATCCAGCTCTTTGCACACGGTCACGGCAAAACCGTCGATGTCATATTCGCTTTTGACACCTGCGGATTGCACAAAGATTTGGGTGCCGACAAGATTTTTCATCAAGGCTTCGGCCATAGGCGAGCGGATCGAGTTATGATCGCAGCAAAACAACACAGCGGTAGGGATATCTTTTGTCATCCCTACCCCCTGAAATGCAGAACGCAGATCAAGGTGAACAAGCGCCTTGATGTGGTTTTATCAGTTTCGATTTTACCATCCAGACGTTCCTGCACCAAACGCCCGCCTTCGTCGTGGATGCCGCGACGGCCCATATCAATCGCTTCGATTTGGGCTGCGGGCATGGATTTGACCGCGTCAAAATAAGCTTCGCAAATCTGGAAGTAATCTTTGATGGTGTCGCGAAACGGCGACAGAGACAAATGGAACTCTGCGGCTTTCTCGCCTTGGTCGGTTAGCACATCAAACACAAGCCGTTTGTCTGCTATGGACAGGGTTAACCGGTAAGGGCCAGCAAGCGAAGGCGTATCGCCTTTGTCGGGTAGGCCAAAAACATTGTCTTCCAGCAGGTCATAGATCGCTATTTTGCGTTCCTGATCAACTTCAGGCGTGGGGGCCGGTAATCCTGTGTCATCCAGCTCAATGTTGGTAAGGTACGAAATATCAGCCATTTTTGCCTTCGTTCAATTGATCCAGTCGTGCCCGGACCGACAGTCCGTGGGCTTGCAGACTTTCCGAGTTAGCCAGTGTTTCGGCAGCGGGCCCTATGGCTGCCAGTGCATTGGGGGTCATCTTGGACAATGTTGTGCGTTTCATAAAGTCCAAAACCGACAAACCGGATGAAAATCTGGCAGACCGTGCCGTCGGCAACACATGATTGGGACCACCGACATAATCGCCAATGGCCTCGGGTGTCCATGCACCGATGAAAATCGCACCTGCGTGTCGTGTTCTTTTGGAGAATTCTTCGGCGTCTGCAAGGCAGAGTTCCAAATGTTCGGGGGCAATGCGATTGGACAGGTGTGCTGCTTCATCCATATCATCTACGATGATGACAGCACCGAAACCCTGCCAGCTTTTGGCCGCGATGTGGCGGCGTTCGAGTGTTTCCAGACGTTTATTGATAGCAGTGATGACTTTGTCGCCAAAACCCGCGTTATCCGTGATCAGGATTGCTTGCGCGCTTTCGTCATGCTCAGCCTGCGACAGCATATCCAGGGCAATCCAGTCCGGATTATTGTCTTTGTCGGCAATTACCAGAATTTCGGAAGGCCCTGCGATCATGTCGATGCCGACAGTGCCGTAAACGCGGCGCTTGGCGGCTGCAACAAAGGCGTTACCGGGCCCGGTTATTGTATCGACTTTTGTGATTGTTTCAGTGCCGTAAGCCATGGCCGCAATCGCCTGTGCGCCACCTATTCGGTAGACGGTTTCGACACCAGCAAGGCGTGCAGCTAACAAGACAAGCGGATTATATTGGCCGTTCGGGGTCGGTGCGCAGATCGTCAGGTGATCAACGCCTGCAACTTTGGCAGGGATGGCATTCATCAAAACGGATGAGGGATAGGACGCAAGTCCACCGGGCACATAAAGCCCCGCCACTTCCACGGCTGACCAACGCCAGCCAAGATGTGCGCCTGTGGCGTCCTGCCACCAAGCGTCTTTTGGAAGTTGTTTTGCGTGATAGGTCCGTATGCGGTCTGCGGACAATCGCAAAGCTTCTGCGTCTTTGGCTGGAACTGTGGCAATGGCCGCATCAATTTCAGCAGCAGTAAATGCCAGGGATTCGGGTGTTAGATCGAAGTGGTCGAATTTTGCTGTCAGATCAATGACGGCGGCATCACCACGTTTGCGCACATCATCAATGATTGCAGCAACCGTATCGTCAACCTCAACTGTGGTTTCGCGTTTGTTGGCTAAAAATGTGGTGAACGACGCGTCAAAATCGGCGTCTTTGGTGTTTAGGAAAACCGGCATTTTAATCCAGACTGTGTTTTGGTGCAGATTTTGAAACAGCGGTGTAGGGTTTGGTTACGTCTTTTAGCGTGATGTCCAGACTTTCAACGTTAAACGCCAAGGCGCCGTCACCTGCCAGAGTGAAAACCAGCTTGCCCGTGCCATCACTGCCAGCGTTGAAGTCGATCGAAAGGATTGAGATGATCTGATCCTTATTTTGGCGATCTATGCCCATAGAGGAAACGGTTTCGACATTATCGACAACCAGTATGGATTGTACGCGTTCAAAAGCGCGCTTGCTGTTTTCGGCCTGTGTTTTGTCTTCCCAGCGAAAGCGGTTCAACAACATGCCGAATCGTTTCAGTTCGGGTTGCCATGCAGTTTCCTTCATCGGCAGAACCGCATCTTGAACAAGGGCCGAGATGATTTTCAGGTCGTCCGCATCATGGGCTTTCAGGCGCAAGGGTTGCTCGTCGCCGTCTTCAAAGCGTGCATCTTCAACCATCACGCAGAAATCCTTTCAATATCGGCCCCGCAGGCGGCCAGTTTGCGCACAAGCTGCTCATAACCGCGATCAAGGTGGTACACGCGTGATACGATAGTTTCACCCGTTGCGGCAAGCCCTGCAAGGATCAAGGAAACCGATGCGCGCAGATCGGTGGCCATAACCGGCGCACCTTTAAGTTTAGTTACGCCCGTTACCGTCGCATGCCCGCCGTGTACGTCAATGTTTGCCCCCATGCGGATCAGTTCGGGTGCGTGCATAAAACGGTTTTCAAAGATGGTTTCTTCCAGCACAGAGGTGCCGTCAGCGGTGCAAAGGGCCGCCATCATCTGGGCTTGCAGATCGGTCGGAAATCCGGGGAACGGTTCGGTAGTGACATTCACCCCGGTGATGCGGCCATTGCGGCTGGCGACTTTCAGGCCGCGCTTGGTTTCGGTAACGGAAATACCCGCTTCATCCAGCTTTTCGCAAAAGGCCGAAAGCAAATCGATACGACCCCCCAAAAGCTCAACTTCGCCGCCCGCAATGACGGGGGCCAGCATATAGGTGCCAAGCTCGATGCGATCTGTGACAACGGGGTGGGTGGTGCCGTGCAGTTTTTCTACGCCTTCGATTGTAATGACAGAGCTGCCATCCCCACTGATATGCGCGCCCATTTTGCGCAGGCAATCCGCCAGATCAACAATTTCAGGTTCGCGGGCTGCATTTTTGATGACCGTTGTGCCTTTGGCCAGTGTCGCTGCCATCAAAATGTTTTCGGTGGCACCGACAGAGGCGAAAGGAAATTCGATTGTCGCACCCTTCAGGCCATTTTTCGCAGTGGCGTGAATGTAGCCTTCTTTCAAGTCAATCTTGGCCCCCATGGCCTCTAGGCCTTTCAGGTGCAAATCCACGGGGCGGGCGCCAATGGCGCATCCGCCCGGCAATGAGACTACGGCATAGCCCTCACGGGCAAGCATCGGGCCAAGCACCAGTATCGAGGCGCGCATTTTGCGCACAATGTCGTAATGTGCCGTGTGATTGGTGATTTCATGCGTGTCCAGAACAATGATCTGGCCGTCTTGCATCACGGCCACTTCGGTACCTAATGAGGACAGCAGTTCGTTTGTTGTTTTGATATCAGACAGGCGTGGCACGTTGGTTAGTGTCAGGGGCTCATCGGTTAATAATGTAGCGGGCATAAGCGTCAGGGCCGCGTTCTTTGCGCCTGCTATCGATATTTCTCCGCTTAAAGGACCGTTGCCCCGCACCAGTATTGAATCCATTTTGCCTTAACCCTTTGTATCCGACGCTTTGCGCGACCGTGCTTGTTCTTTACGCCGCCGCAGATTTTCGCGCAATTGCTTGCGCAGCCGCTCAGCGCGTTCCGCTGCGGCCTTTTCCTTATCTGTCTTTTGGCTTTGATCTTTGCTCATGTACATCCCTTACAATAAGCTTTGCACGGGGTCTAGTTACCCCTTGCGTTTCGTGTTTTTTGCGATAAAACGCAGCCCATCCAGTGTGCTGCAGTAGCTCAGTGGTAGAGCGCGTAATTGGTAATGACGAGGTAGGGAGTTCAATTCTCCCTTGCAGCACCATTTTTCACAAATAACTGTATGATGTCAGTATAAATTGGCTATAATTCCAACCTATATTGCTTTCTAATTTTGAACCAAACCGACTTGCAAAGAGATATTCCTTGACCGTTTGGTTAAAAAATGCGTCATTTAGTCAAGTTTAGAGGTAATTATTTCAACCGGGAGAGGACAAAAAACATGAAATTATCAAGAAGAGGTGTGATTGCCGGGGCGACGGCTTTGGGCATTCTTGTATCGTCAACAGCTGCGATGGCTGAAACGTTAAAGGTTGCGGGTATTTTTACATTGCCGGTGGAACAGCAATGGATCAGCCGTATTCATATTGCATTAAACGCTGCCGCGAAACGTGGGGATATTGAATATGTTTATTCCGAGAACGTATCAAATACGGACTATGAGCGGGTTATGCGCGAATACGCAGAATCAGGTGTTGGACTGGTCGTAGGCGAGGTGTTTGGCCTTGAACGCGCCGCCCGTAAGGTGGCTGCGGATTATCCTGAAACCGCGTTTTTAATGGGGTCTTCATTCAAGCCGCAGGAGCCGAATTTTTCAACCTTTGACAACTTTATCCATGAACCGGCCTATCTGTCCGGGATGGTTGCAGGGGCTGCGAGCAAAAGCAATGTGATCGGTATGGTCGGGGGATATGCAATCCCGGAAGTAAACCGGCTTATGCATGCGTTCATGGAAGGTGCCCGCGAAACCAATTCCGATGTTAAGTTTTTGGTGAACTTTATTGACAGTTGGTATGATCCACCCAAAGCAAAAGAAAGCGCCTTTGCAATGATGGATGCGGGTGCGGACGTGATGTATGCGGAACGTTTCGGCGTGTCTGATGCATCGGTTGAACGTGGTAAACTGGCTATTGGAAATGTGATAGACACATCGGCTGATTATCCCGGTACAATACTTGCATCTGCCCTTTGGCATATGGAACCTACAATTGATATCGCGATTGCCGCCGTTGCAGACGGATCATACAAAGCCGAGGACTATAGCCAATATAGCTTTATGGCGAAGGGTGGCGGATCGCTTGCGATGGATGCGTCCCTTGTATCGGCAGATATTGTGGCTGCCGTGAATGCACGCTCTGCTGAAATCATGGATGGAAGCTTTACCGTTAAAATAAATGACGAAGCACCTGTCTCTGATAATTAAGAAATGGAGGGGCCGGATTTTTCGGCCCCGCTTCCAATGACAAATAATTTGGTTCTTTCCCTTAAAGCACTCTCTAAACGGTTTGGCTCAGTCGTGGCCAATGATGCTGTCAGTATTGATCTGCACCAAGGTGAGGTGTTGTCGCTGCTTGGTGAAAACGGTGCCGGAAAAACCACGCTGATGAACATGCTGTTCGGGCATTATATGCCTGATAGCGGTACGGTCGACGTTGCGGATATGGATGGCAATATGCACCCGCTGACGTTGGGCCACCCCCAAGCTGCACTAGAAGCCGGAATTGGTATGGTGCATCAGCATTTCACACTGGCCGAGAACCTGTCGGCACTGGATAATATTCTGTTAGGATCCGAGAGCCTGTTGCGGTGGCGTCAAAACCACCGGGCGGCACGCCATAAAATTGCGGGAATTATAGAACGTACAGGATTGTCAGCACCTCTTGATGAAAAGGTTGGGAACCTGTCGGTTGGTGAGCGCCAAAGGGTCGAGATATTGAAAGCGCTCTATCATGATGCGCGGATACTGGTTTTGGATGAACCCACTGCCGTGCTGACCCCGCAAGAGGCCGATACATTGTTTGAAAACATCGGGGCCATGACAAAAGATGGCTTATCGGTGATCTTTATTTCTCATAAACTACGCGAAGTTTTGGCGTTTTCGCACCGGATAGCAGTTCTCAGGCATGGCCGGAAAGTCGGGGAAATTGCAACAAAAGACGCAGATGAAAAATCTATTGCCCGCATGATGGTCGGTGCGGATACACCGGTAAACCCGCGTGAGGATATTGCCGTTGGTGCTCCTGTTTTGCAGTTGAAATCTATCACTGTCAGTGGCGACAGTGCACGTAACAGCCTGCAAGATGCCAATCTTACGGTACATGCAAATGAGGTGGTTGGTATTGCCGGTGTATCGGGGAACGGCCAGTCTGCGTTGGCAAGTATAGTTTCCGGCCTTGCAGGGCCGGATCACGGGGAAATGTTGGTGGACGATGTTGCCATCACCCGATTTGATCCGCCAAATCTACTGAAATCCGGCATTGGTCGTATTCCCGAGGACAGGCATCATGATGGGGTGATCGGTGCTATGACTGTCGCCGAGAACCTGATTATCGAACGGCTGAATGACCCGGATGTGCAAAAGAACGGGTTTTTACGCCAAGAGATTATTCGCGAACATGCGCAGGAACTTTGCCGGGATTATGACGTGCGCGGGCCGGGGATTGATGCGCAAGCGCGCTTGCTTTCGGGTGGCAATATTCAAAAGCTGATCCTTGCGCGGGTTTTTGAATGCTCGCCACGGCTTATTCTTGCAAACCAGCCAACACGCGGGCTTGATCTGGGTGCGGCTAACGAAGTTGCGCGTCGGCTGTTAGAGGCGCGCAAACGTGGTGCGGGGATATTATTGATCTCGGAGGATTTGGATGAGGTTCTGGCTTTGTCGGATCGCATTGTCGTGATCCATGATGGTCAGTTAATCGCGGCCAAAGACAAAGATCGTGCAAGCATAGGCTTGATGATGGCAGGAGAACACACATGATCCGTATTGAGCCGCGAGAGGCACCGTCACGCACACTTACAATAGGGGTGCCTGTGGCTTCCGCGCTGATTGCGCTTATGCTGGCGGCCATACCTCTGGCATTTGCCGGTGCCAATATCCTGGAGGCTTATGGGCAAATGGCAAAAGGTATATTTGGCTCTGTATTTGCTTTTACCGAGATGTTGACCCGGGCGACGCCGTTGATTTTTACCGGACTGGCAGCGACATTGGCATTTAGGGCCAAGCTGTGGAACATCGGCGCAGAGGGGCAGTTCTACCTTGGTGCAATGGCTGCCGTTACAGTTGGTACGGGGATGATTGATGCGCCAAGCTATATTCTGATCCCGATTATTCTATTTACCGGTGCCGCTGCGGGTGCGGCTGGTATGGCAGGGCCTGCATATCTGAAAACACGGTTTGGTGCGGATGAGGTTGTTACCACTTTGCTGTTGAATTTCATTATCCTGATATTCATGCAAATGATGCTGGAAGGGCCACTGAAAGACCCGATGGGCATGGGTTGGCCGCAATCGGAACCAATTGTCGACAATGGGATGTTGCCACAGCTTTTGCCAAGAATGCGGGTGCATTTCGGTCTGATCATTGCTTTGATCGCGGCAGTTGTGGCACAAATTATGCTGTCTAAAAGCGTCTGGGGTTTTAAACTGCGGGCCATTGGTGAAAATGCGGCTGCAGCACTTCATGCCGGTATTGGGGTTAAGCGTACCTTGATGGGTGCGGCTATCATTTCAGGTGCTATGGCCGGATTGGCAGGGGTAAGCGAAGTTGCAGGCCTAAAGGGATACCTGACCGCTGATTTGTCACCGGGGTTCGGCTACACCGGTATTGTTGTGGCTATGTTGGCGGGACTTTCGCCAATTGGCGTTGTGCTGTCGGCGATATTTATTTCATCGGTTTTTGTCGGTGCGGATAGTATGAGCCGGGCCATGGGCGTGTCGAGTTATCTTGCCGATCTGGTTGTCGCGATGAGCCTGATCTCGGTGTTGGTTGGCGGGTTTATTGCACGCTACCGCATCTCGTGGATTAATAAGGGAGTTGCATGATGGATATTTTGCAAATCCTGATTAGTGACAGTTTCTGGGCGGCAGCGTTTCGCATTGCCACACCGCTGATTTTTGGTGTTTTGGGGGCTTTGATTTGTGAAAAGGCCGGTGTTCTGAACCTTGGGATCGAAGGGATATTTGCCGCAGGCGCTATGGCCGGCTGGATGGCGGTCTGGCTGGGTGCCGGGCTTTGGGGTGGCTTGTTGGTTGCGGCACTCACAGGGGGGGCTTTTGGGCTGTTACATGCAATACTGACCGTGCCATTGGGTCTGTCACAACATGTTTCAGGGCTTGGGATAACCATGTTGGCAACCTCGTTAAGTTATTTCACCTACCGTACAACCTTGCCCAATGTCAGCTCTCCGCCGCGTATTGTACCGTTTCAACCGCTGGATATCCCGGTTCTTTCAGATTTGCCGTTTGTGGGGCTGGTGTTGTTTCAACAAACAGCAATGACATGGCTGGCATTCTTTATGGTGGCACTGGTTTGGTGGGTTTTAAACAGAACTCCGCTTGGTATGGCAATACGTGCGGTCGGTGACAATCCCGATGCGGTTGATGCACAAGGCTTGTCGGTTTACGGGCTGCGCATAGGCGCGATTGTAGCTGGTTCAGCGTTGATGGCACTAGGTGGGGCTTTTCTGACAATGTCAGCGTTTGATGCATTCTTTTTCGGTATGGTGAACGGGCGTGGATGGATTTGTATTGCCTTGGTTATCTTTGCCAGCTGGCGGCCGGGCAAGGCCCTGTTGGGGGCTGTTCTATTTGGTGCGTTTGATGCGTTTCAAGTACGTTTGCAAACTGAAGTCGGTGCATTGGTACCTTCACAGGTTTTCCTTATGGCCCCATATGTTATGTCGATTATAGCACTTGTGATTGTTGCCCGTCGGGCGGAATATCCACGTGCACTGTTAACGCCGTGGTTTAAGGGGCAACGCTAATGGAATTCGATCTACTGTTGAAAAATGCAAACCTTCCCGATGGACAGACAGGTGTTGATATTGGCTGTGCAAATGGAATGATTGTTGCCGTTGAACGCGGAATAAATGCTGAAGCCGCAGAGGTAATAGACGCAGGCGGATATCTGGTTTCACCCCCGTTTGTGGACCCGCATTTTCATATGGATGCAACACTTTCACTGGGGACACCCAGAATGAATGTCTCGGGGACATTGCTGGAAGGTATTGCACTTTGGGGTGAATTAAAGCCGGTGCAGAGTGTGGATGAGATTGTAACGCGCGCGCTGCGGTATTGCGATCTTGCTGTATCAATGGGGATCGGATCAATACGGTCGCATGTTGATATTTGCGATGATGAATTGAAGGGGGTTGAGGCGCTATTGGACGTGCGCTCGCAAGTCGCGTCTTATCTTGATCTGCAACTTGTTGGCTTTCCGCAAGACGGCGTATTTCGGGACCCGACAGCGCAAACCAATTTATTGCGCGCGCTGGATATGGGCGTCGAAATTGTTGGTGGCATTCCCCACTTTGAGCGTACCATGCAAGATGGTGCAAGGTCAGTGACGTATCTTTGTGAACTTGCTGCAGAGCGTGGCCTGCGCGTGGATATGCATTGCGACGAAAGCGATGATCCGATGAGCAGGCACGTGGAAACACTGGCATATGAAACCTCACGTCTTGGACTTGAGGGGCGTGTTACGGGATCGCATCTTACGTCTATGCATTCGATGGATAACTATTACGTTTCAAAGCTTATCCCGCTGATGGCAGAGGCAGAACTGCATGCCATCCCCAACCCGTTGATAAATATAATGTTGCAGGGGCGTCATGACACCTATCCTAAACGGCGTGGACAAACGCGTGTGCCGGAACTGCGTGAGGCAGGCATAAACATAGGCTTTGGCTCTGATTGTGTGATGGATCCGTGGTACTCTCTTGGGCGCGGGGATATGCTGGATGTGGCGAACATGGGATTACATGTGGCACAGCTTTCAAGCCGAAAAGATATGGCTTGGTGTTTTGATGCAGTGACAGAAAATTCCGCCAAAATCATGGGGCTTGAAGGATACGGTGTGCGTAAAGGGTGCAAAGCGAATATGGTGCTTTTGCAGGCGGTGGACCCGATTGAAGCCATACGTTTAAGGGCCACACGCCTGGCGGTGATCCGCGCCGGAAAAGTAATTTCACGCACCCAAGCAAGCTATGCTGCACTTAATTTGGACGGGCGTCCCGGAACAGTTGATCCCGCGCAATATGCACCGAAAAACGCGGGTTAGTATCGCTGTAAGACTTTAACACAGTGGCACGTCTTTTTGTGAAAGCACAAAGGCAGATCATTTGTAGCACCCCATTTATGTACTTATGCCCCAAATTATGCTATCCTTCCCTAGGGGAATTTAAATGGAGGAGTTGTGATAATATGTCAAAAATTACTGAAAAAGATAAAATAACCGACTACTCACGTAGAAATACTTTGCTTCTTGGTGCGACTTTGTTTTCCGCATGTTTTACAGGATATAGAGCTATAGCCAGTGGCGGTGGGGGCGGTCTGGATGTTCAGATTGAGTATGATGATAGCGATGAGGATGATGATGAAGCTGAAAAGCGTGAAATCTATTATTCGCAGGTAAGATTTGGCCAGTTAGGCCAAAGAAAAATAAACACTCTGTATTATCAATTCGAAAAGAAAGAAATAAATTTTGGCTTGGATGGGTTTTCCAAGCGAATGGCGCCAACTATACTTTATATGAGTTATAACAACCGCTTACGAACACGTAGCTTGCTTAGAGATATGTCCAGATTAAAACCAGAGACAAAGCGAAAAAGCCGTCTGAAACTTGAGGTGGAATATAGCGTCAAGATGGAATCGGATCTAAAAATTTCAGCCAGAACCCTGAGAAAGGCAAAAAGCCCTGATCTGGAAAAAGAAAAGGTACGGTTAAAACACGCCAAAGGTTACAAATCTGGCGTCAAAAAATGGTATAGATACCCAATAGAAGGGACTTTCTAAGCCATAGGCGTATTTGCGTTGATCTCGGGTGTTCAACATTAGGTTATTATGCGGCTTAATGACGTGCTGTTTATGTACTTTAACATTATAATGTTGTTATAGTTTATGAACCAAAGCAGTAATTGAGGCCGTTTGACCATGTCAGAATTCACCAATCGCCGTAGATTTTTAACTCTTGGAACAACTTTTTTCGGTTTATGCCTAACAACACGTACCAGCTTGGCGCGTGTCGGTAGTGATAGTGATCGCGGCAAAAATCAGCTGGCTGATTACCTTGATGCTACACAATATTCGCAAGCCGAGATTGTTAAGCTGACCCATAAGGAACTGACCTATTTATACAATTACAGGATCGTTGGTTTTTTGGATGCCATGGCATCCACTGTCGTTAACATGATGCTGA
The DNA here is from genome assembly GCA_021775375.1 of Amylibacter sp. GTDB lineage: Bacteria > Pseudomonadota > Alphaproteobacteria > Rhodobacterales > Rhodobacteraceae > Amylibacter. The sequence goes on from JAJFHY010000128.1 coordinate 19,080, forward strand.
GTGATCGGGCGTCCACAAGTCAATTGCTGCAGGAAATGGCTGAAATTGATGAAAAGAGTGACAGAAAACAACGGCTACTAAGGGAAGTATCACGCGCGACCGCATTGGAAAATGACCTGACACAATCCATTGTGCGTTTGAAAACCGGACAAGGTACAGATACCGCCCGGAATTTAGCCGACGAAAAACGCCAGTTGCGCAGTGCCCGCGTTTATAAAAGAGGTGTGAAGTCCTGGGCAAGGTTCCCGCGTGAAGGGACGTATAAACCACCATTTTCACTTATATTCAGTGCAGAATTCTAATCAGCAAGACTAAGCATGTAATAAGACCTGACCTTAGCAAGGCAATCTGTGGATATGACCGAATGAGATAGCTTGCCGCTAGCCTCCCTTTAGCCTAAGTCGATCTGATGACACATCCAACCACATATAGCGGGCACGCAAAAGCGGTGCTGATATTGGGACTGCCGTTGATCGGCAGCCACATCGCCCAGATGGCCATTCAAATGACCGATACGGTGATGATGGGTTGGTACGGGGTGCCGGAACTGGCCGCGATTGTTTTGGCCAGTTCGATGTTCTTTCTGTTTTTCATTGTGGGCGCGGGATTTTCCTTTGCAGTAATGCCGATGGTGGCCAATGCGGCCGGTGCGGGGGATGATGTGGAAGTGCGCCGCGTGACGCGTATGGGTCTTTGGGCTTCGACGTTTTATATGGTCGTGGCATGGCCGTTTATGTGGTGGTCGAAAACCTTGCTGTTGGCTTTGGGGCAAGATCCGGTTGTTGCCGGGTTTGCACAGGATTATCTGCGCATCGCCGCTTTTGGCATGCTGCCCAGCCTGTTTGTCATGGTGCTCAAAAGTTATCTGGCGGCATTGGAACGCGCACAAGTGGTATTGTGGGTAACGCTGGCGGGTGCTGTGCTGAATGCGGTTCTGAATTATATGCTGATTTTCGGCAATTGGGGTGCGCCCGAGATGGGCATTCGGGGGGCGGCAGTGGCATCCGTGTTGATGCAAACGCTCAGTTTTCCGCTGCTGGCGATTTACGCAACACATAAGATGCCGCAGCACGCGTTGTTCCAGCGTATCTGGCGGTTCGATGCATCGGCTTTTTGGCAGGTGTTCAGGTTGGGCTGGCCTATCGGGTTAACCAATTTGGCGGAAACCGCGCTGTTCAGTGCCACGGCCATTATGATGGGTTGGGTTGGTACGCTGGAATTGGCTGCACACGGCATTGCGCTGCAATGGACGGCAGTGGCATTCATGGTGCATGTGGGCCTAAGTAATGCGGCAACTGTACGGGCGGGGCGTGCGGTGGGCCGTACTGACGAAGCAGGATTGCATCGCGGCGGCATAACGACACTTGTAATGGCCTTGATCCTTTCCAGTATGACGGTTCTGTTGTTCATCAGTATACCTGAACAGCTGATCGGGGTGTTTCTGGACAGCGCGGAACCCGCGCGTGACCAGATAATGGCCATTGGCGTTAGCCTGTTGGCAATGGCGGCACTTTTCCATGTGGCCGATAGTACACAAGTGATTGCTCTTGGCCTGTTGCGCGGTGTGCAGGATGCCCGCGTGCCGCTGATTATGGCTGTGATCAGCTATTGGGTGGTTGGCATTCC
>JAJFHY010000129.1 GCA_021775375.1 Amylibacter sp.
GCCACATCCAAAAAGAGTTGCCGAGACAAGCAATAGAACCAGCTTATTAGACATTCCACTCAACATTACAGGCAGCCCCTTGAAATTTTCTTCCAACATCTACCCCGTTGTAATTATGCGAACAAGGCTTTTTTGATTTAAACCTCAGGCATTTGTATCAACAAACATTGTTTGAATAGTAATCGTCCCGATTGTTAGCGTCTCTATTTTAGGGTTTACCAATTAACATTGAAACGGCAATAAGGCTTTATGTCTCTTTCAGAAATCAAAACCCGCATTCGAAACGCTGAAGAACTTGCAGGACGTCAGGCTGGCAGCGTACAACTAATTGCTGTTTCTAAAGTACAGCCAAACGCGCGTGTTCAAGCTGTTCTGGAACAAGGTCATCGTCTATTTGGTGAAAACAAGGTGCAAGAGGCACAGGGCAAATGGCCCATGTTCAAAGAACAGTTTGCGGATGTTCAGGTGCACCTTATTGGCCCTTTGCAAACCAATAAGATCAAATCCGCGATTGAGCTTTTTGACGCCATTCACACGGTTGACCGCCCAAAACTGGCCCGAAAACTGGCAACTGAAATTCAGGCACAGGGTAAATCACCCGATATGTTCATTCAGATCAATACGGGCGAAGAACCGCAAAAAGCAGGTGTTAGCCCAGCAGACGCAGACACATTTATTCAGGAATGCCAAGATTTGGACTTACCTATAATAGGCTTGATGGTAATTCCCCCCGTGAATGAAGAACCATCCTTGCATTTCGCGCTCTTGCGCAAAATTGCAGAACGCAATGGCCTAACGGGCCTTTCCATGGGCATGAGCAGCGATTTTGAACGCGCTGTCGCCCTTGGTGCTACTCATGTGCGTGTGGGGTCGGCTATTTTTGGCGAACGTGATTATTAACGAATAATAACCCGCGATCTTGGTTGCCAATTCTCGAAAATCCACAACAAATCACGCCGATCAAACGCAATGCAGCCTTCTGTCGGATGCCGTGGTTTGCGCCATATGTGCAGGAATATCGCACTACCGGCCCCCGCCACCGCCTCAGGCCAGTTAAAATCCAGAATGCCGAACGCGTCATATAAAGGATCAGCGCGTCGTTGATTTTCATGGCTAAACGGGTAGTCAGGCCCATAAACCCCGTTGTTATAGGTGGGGTCTTTTGGATCATCCGACCATATATCTTCTATCCGAATAATCTCTTGTGGAATCTGTGGCGCATGAAATGATACCCGATCAGGGCGGAATTTGACTGCCGCCAAATTAAACACACCCAAAGGCGTTATACCGTCGCCCTCACCAAGCTTCACACCAATACCGCCACGCCCGATCGCACAAGACAGAAACACACCGCGATAACGCGCACCCCATTTCGTGACCACCAGATCTTCGAATCGCGGCATCACATCAGATGTCCGCTTTTCTTGACTTTGGTCGCCAGGTAATCCTTGTTCAACGGATTATGTCCCACATGCAAAGGCACACGCTCGACCACCTGCACGCCAGCAGCGTTCATTCGTTCCACTTTTTTCGGATTATTCGTCATCAGACGCGCGGAATTGAACCCCATAGACTTCAATATTTCTGCACCCAGCAGAAAATCCCGCTCGTCATCTTCAAAACCCAGCCGATGGTTGGCCTCGACCGTATCAAAGCCTTGGGACTGCAACGCATAAGCGCGCATTTTATTCGCCAACCCGATGCCGCGCCCCTCTTGGTTCATATAAAGCAGCACACCGCCGCCATTCTTTGCGATCTGTTGCATTGCCGCATGAAGTTGCGGCCCGCAATCACATTTCAATGAACCAATAATGTCACCTGTGAAGCAGGCTGAATGCAGGCGTGACAAAACAGGTTCACTGCGCGGCGGGTTGCCGATTTCAATCGCATAATGCTCTGTTCCACCATCACCCGGTCGAAAAACATGAACTTTAGAACGATTCGATACGGATAGTGGTACGTTAGCGGCTGAAACCAACGAAAGCGGGCTGCTTTTACGCAAACACGGCCCAAGAGATTCAAGGGGCAAACGGTGCAAATACGGCATTTTATCCGCTGCTTCAGGTGTGATTTGCACCAAAACCGCCGCCGGCAACAATCCAGCTTGCTTGCAGATAATCAGCACCAGCCTATGCGGCTCGCTATCACCTTCCCGTATGCTTGCAAATGGGCCCTTCATTGGGCTTTCTAAGTCATCAACAGGATCAGCAACCGAGCGCATCCAGCCAATATCTGTCGCCTCAGGCACTGCAATCCGCGCTAAATCATCATCATAGACCCGCGCAGACAGGGTTTTCGCCCGACGCTCTGTGATTGCCAATTCCAGATCTTCGGAATAGTCGCGCAGGTGTTGCAATCGATCAGCCGACAGGGTTTCCACAGCCGCTGCCATCCAAACCGTTGCCCCGCAAGACAGTAAAATCGGCACACCCATACGCAAATCAGCCCGCATTCGGGCAATTTGTTCTTCGACTGTCAGCAGAATTGCCATATGAAGCCTTTAAATTGTAACAATTTCGATACATTCTATAGCCCGCATTCACAGAAAAATGAAATAATTCCCATTTTTCAACACGAGCTTGTGAGCATTGCAATCTTAGTCTTGCCGCAACCGCGAAAAGAACACAAGTTAGTGTTAAGAAATGGAGTTCACATCATGAGCAACCTTAAAAAGATTCTAATGGTCGACGATGACGAAGACCTGCGAGAAGCCCTTGCCGATCAACTTGTCCTAACCGAAGATTTTGATGTCTTCGAAGCGGATGACGGCGCATCAGGTTTGAATAAAGCCAAAGAAGCCATCTATGATCTTGTTATCCTGGATGTCGGCCTGCCGGATATGGATGGCCGCGAGTTATGCCGCTTGATGCGAAAGCAAGGCGTAAAATGCCCGATCCTGATGCTAACGGCACATGATACAGATGCCGATACTATCCTTGGCTTGGATGCCGGCGCCAATGATTACGTGTCAAAACCGTTCAAGTTTCCCGTACTGTTGGCACGTATTCGTGCACAATTACGCCAACATGAGCAATCAGAAGACGCTGTCTTTACGCTGGGCCCATACACATTCAAACCTGCGGCAAAGATGCTAATCACTGAAGATGACAAAAAAGTGCGCCTAACCGAAAAAGAAACCAATATTCTTAAGTTTCTGCACCGCGCACAGGACGGCGTTGTCGCCCGCGATGTGCTTTTGCATGAGGTTTGGGGCTACAATGCAGGTGTCACCACGCACACATTGGAAACCCACATCTACCGTCTGCGCCAAAAGATTGAACCTGATCCCGGCAATGCACGCCTGTTGGTCACAGAATCAGGCGGCTATAGATTGGTGGCCTAAAATTCCCCTCCCAAAGTCTCTCCCCAAGACTGGCCCGGCACTATGCCGGGCTTTTTTGCTTGAGCTCATCCACGGGGCACGACATTATCGCGCTTCAACTTCAAGGGACTGAAATGCCAATTACAATCTGCACATGGAATATAAACTCGGTTCGGTTGCGTGAACCTATTGTTTTGAAATTATTGAAAGAAGAACAGCCGGATGTGCTGTGCCTGCAAGAATGCAAGTCTCCCGTCGATAAAATACCGACAGAAAACTTTGCGGCCCTTGGCTATACACACATGGTTGCCAACGGGCAAAAGGGCTATAATGGCGTCATGATCCTGTCGCGCATTCCAATGCAGGAAGTCTCGCGAAAAGA
>JAJFHY010000130.1 GCA_021775375.1 Amylibacter sp.
TGAACGGAGTTTGCGATGTCTGCTGAAAAACCAAGCCTGAAACCGAAAGATGCCCCTGATTTGGGATCGTTTAACTGGGAAGACCCTTTGATGCTGGAAGACCAGCTGACAGAAGAAGAACGTATGATCCGCGATGCGGCACGAGCCTATTCGCAAGACAAGCTGCAACCGCGTATCATTCAGGCATATGCAAATGAAGAAACAGACCCGTCTATTTTTCGCGAAATGGGCGAGATGGGGTTACTTGGGGCGACATTGCCGGAAGAATACGGCGGTATCGGTGCGGGTTATGTGACATACGGATTGGTTGCACGTGAAGTGGAGCGTGTTGACAGCGGATACCGGTCGATGATGTCGGTGCAATCGTCACTGGTTATGTATCCGATCTATGCTTACGGATCGGAAGAGCAACGTATGAAATATCTACCGAAACTGGCATCCGGCGAATATATCGGTTGTTTCGGGCTGACCGAACCCGATGCGGGCTCTGATCCGGGTGGGATGAAAACCCGCGCAGTCAAGACCGCCAATGGCTATAAAATTAGCGGCTCGAAAATGTGGATTTCAAACGCGCCGATTGCGGATGTGTTTGTGGTTTGGGCTAAATCCGAGGAACATGGCGGTAAAATCAAAGGGTTCGTGCTGGAAAAAGGCATGAAGGGCCTGTCTGCGCCGAAAATCGAAGGCAAGCTATCGCTTCGCGCGTCCATCACAGGCGAGATCGTGATGCAGGATGTGGAAGTTGGTGAAGACGCGCTATTGCCACATGTGGAAGGTCTGAAAGGCCCGTTTGGTTGTTTGAACCGTGCGCGCTACGGTATTGCTTGGGGTGTGATGGGGTCAGCCGAATTTTGCTGGCATGCGTCACGCCAATACGGGTTGGATCGTCATCAGTTCAAAAAGCCGCTTGCACAAACCCAATTGTTCCAGAAAAAACTGGCCGACATGCAAACCGACATTACGCTGGGTTTGCAGGCGGCATTGCAAGTGGGCCGCTTGATGGATGAGGCGAAAGCCGCACCAGAAATGATTTCCCTGATTAAACGCAACAATTGCGGTAAAGCCCTGGATATTGCCCGCATGTCACGTGATATGCACGGCGGCAACGGGATTAGCCAAGAGTTTCAGGTGATGCGTCATATGGTGAACCTGGAAACCGTTAACACCTATGAGGGTGCACATGATGTGCACGCGCTGATCTTGGGCCGTGCGCAAACCGGTTTGCAGGCATTTTTCTAGGTATCGGCTTTGATTAAATCTGCTTTTGCGCGCGTTGACGCGCAAAAGCGCTGTCACGGTCGTTGACGCCCAAAAGGTTTGCAACAAGACGCATTAATCCATGTTCTTCGTCATCGTGATTGCCGTCCGCCAAAACAATGGACCAAAGTGCCTCGATAACACCTGCGCGTTCTTCATAGATAACAGTTTCTTTTATCACGCGGGTAAAACGTACTGTATCAGGCGCATTACTTTCTAATTCTTCAGCAGATTTGCGTAATTCCTGAGCCGCTTCATCGCTTAGATCAAAACGCTTTAATAAAACACGATCAATCATGGTCATTTCGATTAAAGCATATTCACCATCGGTTTTGGCCAAGCGCACCATCAGGGCCGCCAGGGCGATCTGTGTATCATCAGTGTTCAGTGCAGAAGGGGTTTCGGACTGAAACAATTTTAATATATTTTTTATCATAAAACAGCGTTAGCCTTTTGATTTGACATGTTCAACGCTTTCTATGCGTTAGAAGGTCAATCTTTTGTTATTTAAACACTTCGGGCAACCTGGTTTGTAATTCCGATGCCACAAATAACAATATCTGTCTTGCCGTGCTTGTTGTTGTTTTCTGGCGCAATCGTACGGCCCCGAAAAGCTGGGTTTCGTCTTGAAACGGTATGCTGATTGCGTGCTGGTCTGCGGACCATGCCATATTACCGTCTTGGCGCGCCTGAACGATCCTTTTGGCTAGATTTCCCGAGACGATTTCTTCATTCTCTTGGGCATCGATATTTTGTAACGTGCGGGATGTCAGGCGGGTGATCTGCACCGGTTCCATAATACTGAAAATTGCGGCAGCGATGTCTGAAGTGATCATCGAAATATTTATGTTGGTATCAACTTTGCTTTCAGTGCTTTCCACAAGCTTGACGTGCCCGCCGCTGAATAAAAAGGCGATATCACCGTGCAGATAATGCGCAGAACAGAGTTCTTTTAGAACGGGGTAAATTTTATCTTGAACGGGTTGGCTAAAGTTTGCGTCTACTGCCATTTGGTCGAATTGATAGGTTGCAACACATGCTCTGTTCCCTAATTGATGCCGTATCCAGCCCTGATCGACCAATACGTGAATTGCGCGATGTACGGCACTGCGCCCAAGTCCCGATTTTTGACAGATTTCAGCAGGCTTTATGGGGCCATTTTTAAGAATCACCTCTAGAACCTGCAAAGTCCGTTGCGCTGAACCCGGTGTTGATTTCTGGTTTACCTCAAAATTTACGCGCATAGAGTTACCTACGATTACAAGACATTCCTAAAAGTAGAATCTGGGCGTGACTAAATGCCCATGATGCCAATATTGTTTCGTAATATATCGAATTTTCAATATATGGAAAAACAAATTTTACATCTCAGCCAAATGTGACATTTATAAGGCTAAATGTGTCGAAACTATGTGTGACTTGCGTCAAATATGGGGCGGCAAACGTGGTAATTGCCATGTGGTTTGGCAAAAATACCAAAAGTAACAAGTTTAAGTGAGTAGGCCCTGATAGGGCTTTTGGGAGTGTAAATGGCGTTTTTATTAGACTGGTCCATCTTTAGTTCAACAAATGGCTTCGGCACTTTAAACGATGGATCAAATACACTGGGTTTCAATGTTTCATCGGACGACAGATTTTTGATTGGAAACACGGCAGGATCAAGCTCGTTGAATTCATCAACTCTGACAAGTGACCAATCAACATTGATCTCATTTGACAATTCTGTTGCGGATGTTTCGTTTGAAATTTTTGACATTGATCAGGGAGCTTCATCAAGTGGAACGTCAACTACCTGGGATGATCAGATAACGCTTATCGCACGCGATGCCGATGGAAACATTGTGCCACTTTCAGCCTCTGCAATTTCAAATATCACGCATCACTCTGTTATTGTCGGCCCGAACGGTGAGTTAACGATAGATTCAGAAGGCAATTCTTCAAGCGGGATCGATGGAACAGCTGCGCCCGATAGTGTGTCGGTGCTACTTGATGGCCCGATTGCAAGTATCGAGATCATCCATCAAGTCGGTGATGACGGCGCTACGAACACAGGTGCAATAGGTATCGGAAACCTGTCGATTGGCACGGTCCCTGTGGATATTGAAACAGCGCAACATGGCATTGTAGACGGTACATTGGGTGACGACATAATGCCTGTGGGTTTTGTGGATGCCGATGGCGATACGATCGATGGTGCAGATGGCGATGATGATATTATTGCCGGTTATGCCGGCGACGACAGTATTGATGGCGGCGCAGGCAATGACACGATCTTTGGCGGCACAGGCGATGATGAGGTAACCGGTAATGTTGGCGATGATCATATCTTTGGCGGATTTGGTGATGACAGTCTAATTGGCGGGGCCGGTAGTGATACTGTTATAGGTGGTTACGGTGATGATGTGATCGATACATCAGGGCCGGACTCTAGCGGGTTTACCCCTGACTATGATTTGGGCTTTACCGGATTTGTCATGCCGGACGCTGATCCCGATAATGATAAAGACATCGTGTATGGCGGGCTTGGTGATGATACTATCTTTACCGGCGATGACGCGGATACCATCGAAGGTGGCAGAGGAGACGATTTCCTTGACGGTGGTATTGATGCCGACAGTATCGATGGTGGCAAAGGTGATGACACGATCATTGGCGGTGAAGGCAGCGATGAGCTCTATGGTGGGGATGGCGACGACTTTTTCTTTGCTGACAGTGATCCGAACCTACCGGACCCCCTTCGCATACCTGATGAACATGACCCGGTTTTGGATAATGGCGACGATCTGGTTTACGGTGGCCGAGGTGATGATACCGCCTATGGTGGCGATGATAATGACGTTCTTTATGGCGGTGAGGGCGATGATGAACTCTATGGCGAGATCGATGATGACACGCTGTTCGGTGGCACAGGTGAAGACGCGCTATTTGGGGGAGCAGCATCTGACACGCTTGTGGGGGGCGACGGTTCTGATGATCTTTATGGTGGGTTAGATGATGACACCTTTACAGTAGGTGCCGGCGACACTGCGTTTGGGGAGCATGGTGACGATGTATTCACAATTGACGCGAGTGCAAATGATTCCGGTGATACAGGCCCGACAACGCTTGATATCGTGGGTGGTGAAAAAGGTGAAGCCAACCAATCTGACAATGAAGATACAACGAATGACAATTATCCAGGCGCGCCAAATCAATTTGGCGATGTCTTAGATCTTACAAATCTATTCACGGCAGGTTTACTTCAACCAGGTGATATAACCTACGATGATCCGTCGCATGAGAGTGGGCATTTTACCTATACGAATGATGATGGTGATTTGGTTACGACGAATTTTTCTGAGATTGAAAATGTTATTGTTTGCTTTACACGCGGGACAATGATTGAGACCGATGTGGGCGAGGTTGCAATCGAAGATTTGGCGGTTGGTGACATGGTTCAAACCAAGGACAACAGCCTGCAGGAATTGCGCTGGATCGGATCACGCAAAGTCCCCGCCAAAGATAGTCTTGCGCCTATTATGATCAAGGCAGGGGCAATGGCGAATGACCGTGATTTGCTGGTCTCACCACAACACAGAATGGTCGTGGAAGGCTGGAAACCTGAGTTGCTATTCGGAGAGCGTGAAGTGCTGGCGGCCGCTAAGCATCTGGTAAACAACGATACTATCTACGTGCAGTCGGGCGGTATGGTGGAATATTTCCACATGTTGTTCGACACACATGAAATCGTTTTTGCAAACGGTGCGGCATCGGAAAGTTTCCATCCGGGCGAAGTTGGTATGTCTGCTCTGGCGGAAGATGCCCGTGATGAGATTTATACAATATTCCCCGAATTACGCACAGATATTGCCGCTTATGGTGCCGCTGCACGCACAAGCCTGAAAGGCCATGAGGCGAAAGTTCTGGCACAAAATCCCGACTTTCTGAATTAGGCTGTGGCGCTCAAAAGCAAGCCGCACGAGCGTGTGATCGGCGTACACAAAGCGTGCACTATGCGTATGACAGATGTCGGATTTTGGATATTTGGGCTATTTGGAAAGTTTATGGATGGTTGTTTAGGAAACCTTTATAATCAATTTTGACATTTATTGTTGTGGGGCTATCAGGGCCAAGAGCGGATTCCAAAGTGCGAATGGCTTGCAGGTATAATGGTTTTGCGAGAGCAAGTTCGCCAGTGGCTGCGTAACAATTTGCGAGATTATGGAGGCCTATTGCATAACTTGGCTGATCCGCGCCCAATACAAGTTTGCCAATCTCTTTGTTTTGCTCATATAGTAATATAGCCTGATCGTATTTGCCTATTGTGCGATATAATCCTGCAAGATTATTAAGAGCATATACATACTCACGTTTACCTGTTCCTATTGTTTTTTTGTAGATTTCCAGTACTTTTTTATAAAGCGGTTCCGCCAAATTATATGTTCCTTTCTCACGGTAAACGCATGCCAAGTTATTTAAGAGACTTGCATAGTCAGGGTGATTTGTATCAAAGTTTTTATCCCATATGTCGATAGCTTGTATATGTAGTTGTTCAGCTTCTTTGATCTTTCCAATTTCGATAATAGTTAACGCATGGTCATTTAAGGCTGTCGCAAAATATTTGGAATTTTTACCCCATTTGCTTTCTGCTACCTTTATCAGCTCATTGCCAAGAGCAACGGCCTTATCATAATCTCCTATACCATTCGTAAATCCACGGGCATATTGTAAATTTTCATATGTCGGATTTAATTGTGCAGCACGGGCGTAATGTTTGGCGGCATCGGCCCAGCGGATTTCCTGTTGGGCGATTTCACCGCGGGCAAATGCTGCGCGTGCGGCGCGTTCAACGGCAAGTTGTTCGCGGGCTTCGATTACAGCGAATATGTCATCGGCGATGGAAAAATCGCCTGCTTCAAGGGCATTGCGGGCCTCTGTCATGCGGGCTTCACCAATGTCGTTGCCTTCGCGGGTTAGGGCATTTTCGAGTTTGGTGATGGTGGCTTTGGCTTCTTGCAGAGCTTGATCGGGGTTATCAAGGCGACGTTGGAGTTCGGTGATTTGTTGTTGGAGAAGGGTAATTTCTGCTTGATGTTTACCTGCATCTGCTTTGCGCAGTTCATTCAGCATTTCCGTTCGTTCATTAAGTTGCTTTTTCAAATTGGCAATAAGCTCGTCCTTGGCTTCCAAGGCAACAGATGCATCAATTCCAATATTCACGTTACCCCGAACATCACCTGTAACGCCTACGCCGCCGCGATCACCCTTGGCAGATTTGCCGATCATTTCTTGTGACCTTTGGTAGAGATGTTTCCCTTAACATCACCACCTACGGCTATGCCGCCACGGTCTGCTTTGACTTTATTGGTTGTTTTTGGTGTGTCGGATTTGGTGAAAAGTTTCCGGATTGGCTTCCAAATGAATTCAACAATCGCAATGATAGCTGCGATGGATGAGAGTTCTAATGCGTATGTATTTAAAAAATCGGACATATTTGGCCTCTGATGATAATGTTAGGATATTGGCAGAGGGCTATTCTAGTTGCAACTTTTAAGTGTTTTTTGGGGCGTTCGCAATATTGTTGGTTCGTGCTTTTTGCACGGGCCGTGCCTGACCTTCCCCACGGGAAGGCGCTTTACGCCTCCCCAAGGTCAGGCGCGGCCCTTTGTTGTGATAGGTGCGCTTTAAACCAACCTGCTTTGTTCCACTGCCGCTTTCACGAAATCCCTGAACAGGGGGTGTGGCTCAAACGGTTTGGATTTCAGTTCGGGGTGGTATTGCACGCCGATGTACCATGGGTGGTCGACACATTCGACAATCTCCGGCAGTTTGCCGTCGGGTGACATGCCCGAGAAGATCAGGCCGCATTTTTCCAGTTTGTCACGGTATTTGATATCGACCTCGTAGCGGTGACGGTGGCGTTCTGAAATCGCTGTGCTGCCGTAAACCTCGGCCACTTTAGAGCCCTCTTTGAGTGTGGCGTTATAGGCGCCCAGACGCATGGTGCCGCCTTTGTCATCTGTAACAGCGCGTGCCACGGTGCGGTTGCCTTCGACCCATTCTTTCAGGTGGTAAACCACAGGCGTAAAGCGTTTCTCGCCTGTTTCATGGTCAAATTCCTCCGAGCCTGCATCCTGCATATTTGCCAGATTACGTGCAGCTTCGATGACGGCCATTTGCATGCCGAGACAAATACCCAGATAGGGTATTTTGCGTTCGCGGGCGAATTGTGCAGCCTTGATCTTGCCTTCTGTGCCGCGCTCACCAAAGCCACCCGGAACAAGGATGGCATCATAGCCTTCCAAACTGGTGGCGGCGTCGCCGTTTTCGAAAATTTCAGCGTCAAGCCATTCGGTCTTTACCTTGACGCGGTTGAACATGCCGCCGTGGGTCAAAGCTTCGCCGATGGATTTATAAGCGTCTTCCAGCTGGGTGTACTTGCCGACCACGGCAACTTTCACTTCACCGTCGGGGTGGTGAATGCGGTCGGATACGTCTTTCCAAACGGTTAGGTCCGGTTTGGGGGCAGGCGATATTCCGAACGCGTCCAGAACGGCCTGATCCATGCCGGCATTGTGGTAGGCAAGCGGCGCGTCGTAGATGGTTTCCAGATCATATGCGGGGATAACGCTGTCGGGACGTACGTTGCAGAAAAGTGCGAGTTTGGCGCGTTCTTTTTCCGGGATTTCTTTTTCAGAGCGACAGACAAGGATGTCGGGTGCGATGCCGATGGAGCGCAATTCCTTGACCGAGTGTTGTGTTGGTTTGGTTTTCAACTCACCCGATGCTTTGAGGTAAGGCAGCAATGTGAGATGCATGAAAATGCACTGACCGCGCGGCTTGTCCTGGGAAAACTGGCGGATGCTTTCGAAAAACGGCAGGCCTTCGATGTCGCCTACAGTGCCGCCGATTTCGCAGAGCATAAAGTCGACTTCTTCGTCGCCTATGTTGATGAAGTCTTTAATCTCGTTGGTGACATGCGGGATCACCTGAATGGTTTTACCCAAATAGTCGCCACGGCGTTCTTTTTCCAGAACGGTTGTATAGACACGACCCGATGAGATGGAATCGGTTTGGCGTGCGGCCACGCCTGTGAAACGTTCATAGTGGCCAAGGTCGAGGTCGGTTTCGGCACCGTCGTCGGTGACGAAAACCTCGCCGTGTTCAAAGGGGGACATGGTTCCGGGGTCGACGTTCAGATAGGGGTCGAGTTTGCGCAAGCGTACCGAATAACCGCGTGCCTGCAAAAGGGCACCAAGTGCTGCGGATGCAAGACCTTTGCCAAGGGATGAAACAACGCCGCCTGTAATAAAGATATATCGTGCCATTATTTGGCATCTCCCGTGGTTTTTAATTTATTTGGGCGCATTTGAGCAGTCAAAAAACGCCTATATCACGGGATTTGACTAATAACCGTCCAAGGCGATTCTGACAAGAGTAGAACCGCTATATCCTGTGGTTTTTTAGAAAACCCCAACTATTTATGGGGTTATGTATGATTATTCTGCTGTTGGGGGGGCTGCCGGTGTCGGTGGCAACAGGTCGCCTTCAAGCCCTGTGGGGGCAGGTGTTTCCGTCTGGCTGGCCGGTGGCGTCAAATCAGAGCCGAGGCGTTCAATCACACTGTCAGAGCTTGCATTGCGGGCCGCAATAATCGTTAAAGCTATGCTGGTAATGACAAATCCGATGGCGAAAAACCATGTTACTTTAGCCATGGGTGTCGATGCCGGTCGTCCTGAACGTCCTGAACCGCCACCACTGCTGCCGATACCCAAGCCACCGCCTTCGGAACGTTGGATCAGCACGATACCGATCAACACCAAAGCCAGGATCAGATGAATGACAAGTACGACGTTTTCCATGGGTATGCCTGTGTGTGAATAACTACTCGGCGGTGTCTAATATATGCGGGGCGGCTTGTCGATGGGTTATTTATTTTGTTATTCTATGGTTCTATTTGCAATACCTGAATGTATTCGGTTTCCTTGACAATTTCCATCACTGCAAATGAATTCGACTGTCTGACGCCGGGCAGTTTACCAATAGAGTCGCCTAGAATTTCACGAAAATGTGCAATATCGCGTGAGCGTACTTTCAACACATAATCGAATTGCCCTGCAATTAACATGCAACTTTGTATTTCGGGTATTTCTATGACCGCTTTGTTGAAATCATCCAGAGAAGTGTCACCTGTTTGATTTAAACTAATATGAACAATGGTTACATGTTTCATATCGATTAGATCTGGATTCAAGACAGCGCGATACTGTTTGATAACACCTGATTTTTCCAACCGCTTCACACGTTCAGAGCAAGGTGTTTTGGTTAAATGCACCCGATTTGCAAGCTCTACAATCGGAAGCCTGCCATTCATCTGAAGTTCATCTAATATGCGTCTATCTATTGCGTCTAATTGTCTGTTCATTAGTCTTTATTCCTGAAATTAGACTATAAAAAGGGTATATGTCCATAAAATAGCATATTACAGGCCCTATTACTAGTCGTTCTGCCTATACTGAATGTAGAAGGGCAAGATAAATTTCAACAAGCCTGACGATCGATTTGCCCTTATTTTAAGGCACTGCCTTTTATGTATTCGGTCAAGGTTGGGAACCAAAAGGAGTTATAAAAATGACAACAACATTGGTAGTAGGACTAGACGGAGGGGGATCGGGGGATCGCGCGCTTGCTTATGCAAAACGCATGGCAGGCCTTATTGGCGATTGCAGCCTTTTGATTGTCTATGTCATTGAATGGTCGCCGTATTCATTTCAAACACCGGAAGAAAATGAGATGCGCCATAAACGGCGTGAAGAAGAAATTGCAACTGCATTAGAAAGGGTCGTTGATCCAGCGGTTGCAGCACTGACCAAAGCAGGTGTGAAAGCCAAAGGTATGGTGCGCCATGGTCATGTTGCAGATACTTTAAACGCAATTTCTGTTGAGGTGGGCGCGGATCAGATCATTGTAAGTCGATCATCCGCTGATGGTATTGTGAAACGTATATTCGGTAGTTCGACCGCTAACCTGGTGATGAGTGCGGATGTGCCTGTCACTGTCGTTGGATAATTGAACAAAGGGGAAGATTATGAATAATTTATATAAGTATTTGATTACATTGGGATCGGTGGTCGCATTTGCGTCACCCGTTGTTGCCCAAGAAGCAGAAAGTCTGGATGCAAAGGTTAATGCAGCATTCTCAGCACTAACCGGGCCGTTTGTAAGTTTGATATTTGCGCCAATTCCAGGCACAAGTTTTCCGTGGATTGTGATGTGGTTGGTTATTGCCGCTACTATTTTCACATTTTACTTTTCATTCGTGCAGCTGAAGTTTTTCAAGCACGCGATTTCTTTGGTAAAGGGTGATTACTCTGATCCGAATGATGCAGGTGAGGTTAGTCACTTTCAAGCTTTGGCAACAGCGTTGTCCGGAACGGTTGGCTTGGGGAATATCGCTGGTGTTGCCGTGGCCGTTGGTATCGGTGGCCCTGGGGCGACATTCTGGATGATCCTTGCAGGTCTGATGGGGATGGCGTCAAAGTTTACCGAGTGTACGCTTGGGGTTAAATACCGGAATGAATACGAAGACGGCACTGTTTCAGGTGGCCCGATGTATTACATTTCCAAAGGCTTTAAAGAACGCGGTTTGCCGGGTGGTAAATTCCTAGCTGTGCTTTTCTCTATCTTCTGTATTTTGGGCGCATTAGGCGGCGGGAACATGTTCCAAGCCAACCAGGCACATGCTCAAATCTCAGGTATTGTTGGGGATTACCCAGGTTGGATTACAGGTATTGTTTTTGCAGCGGTTGTGTACATCGTGATTGTTGGCGGTGTGAAATCCATCGCACGCGTAACTGAAAAAGTTGTCCCATTTATGGGTGTGCTTTATGTTGGTGCTGCGTTGATCATTATCTTAATGAACTATGACAAAATCGGTTGGGCCTTTGGTCAAATCTTTACAGGTGCCTTTACTGGTCTTGGTGTTGCCGGCGGTATGGTCGGTGCTTTGATCCAAGGTTTCAAACGGGCAGCATTTTCGAATGAGGCCGGTGTTGGGTCTGCGGCTATCGCCCACTCTGCGGTGAAAACCAAAGAACCGATTACCGAGGGTTTCGTATCTTTGTTGGAACCATTCATCGATACAGTTGTTATTTGTACAATGACAGCTTTGGTGATCACCATTTCCGGGCAATTGATTGTTGATCCTTCAACTGGAAACTACATGCTAAACGAAGGTGGTTCTGCAATCGCAACTGTCGGTGGCACATCTGGTGTGGCCTTAACATCTGCGGCTTTTGCATCAGCATTTAGCTGGTTCCCGATTATTCTAGCGGTTGCGGTTGTTTTGTTTGCATTCTCAACAATGATCTCATGGTCATACTACGGTTTGAAAGCATGGACATACTTGTTTGGTGAAGGCAAAACGGCAGAACTGACTTTCAAAATTATCTTCTGTATCTTCATCGTAATTGGTGCGGCGGCCAGCCTTGGCCCGGTTATCGACTTCTCTGATGCGGCGATCTTTGCGATGGCAGTTGTGAACATCACGGGATTGTACTTCTTGATGGGCGTGGTGAAGAGTGAGTTCAACTCTTACAAAGAACGTCTTGCATCTGGTGAAATCAAAAAGTTTACACATTAAACGCGCGATAAACCGGTAAATTTAAAATTAAGGCGGCCTTTGGGTCGCCTTAATTTTCGCCGCGACACTTTTTAGGTTTCCCCAACCGTGCGGGGCGGTTATACCCGCAAGGGTTCTAATCAAAAGCGAGTCTTTTCAAATATGGCAAACGTTGTGGTCGTGGGTGCCCAGTGGGGTGACGAGGGTAAAGGTAAAATCGTTGATTGGTTGTCTAAGCGCGCAGACGTCATTGTGCGCTTTCAAGGCGGCCATAATGCGGGTCATACATTGGTTATTGATGGTGAAGTTTACAAACTGTCTATCCTGCCTTCGGGTATTGTGCGTGGCAACAAATTGTCTGTTATCGGAAACGGCGTGGTGCTTGACCCATGGCATTTGGAAGTGGAAATAGCCAAGCTACGCGGACAGGGCGTAGAAATTACACCTGAAAACCTTATGATTGCGGAGAACACGCCGCTTATCCTGCCCATTCATGGTGAATTGGATCGCGCGCGTGAAGGTCACAATACGGTTGCTAAAATCGGCACAACAGGTCGCGGCATTGGCCCGGCGTATGAAGACAAGGTTGGCCGACGCGCCATTCGTGTAGCGGATTTGGCCGATCGCGAAACGCTGGAGACGCGTGTTGATCGTTTGTTGCAGCATCATAATACGTTGCACCGCGGCATGGGATTGCCGGAGGTTGATCGCGCGGCATTGTTAGCTGCATTAAACGAAATTGCGCCTAGTGTGTTGAAATACGCGGCACCTGTCTGGAAAGTGCTTGCCGAGAAACGCAAAGCGGGCAAGCGGATTTTATTTGAAGGGGCGCAAGGGGCATTGCTGGATATTGATTTCGGCACATATCCGTTTGTGACATCTTCAAATGTGATCGCAGGCCAAGCTGCAACCGGGTCCGGCATGGGGCCGGGGGCTATTGATTTCGTGCTGGGCATTGTCAAAGCTTACACAACACGTGTGGGCGAAGGGCCTTTTGCAGCTGAGTTGCATGATGCGGATGGCCAACGTTTGGGCGAGCGCGGTCATGAATTCGGCACGGTTACAGGGCGTCAACGCCGGTGTGGTTGGTTTGATGCTGTGTTGGTCAGGCAAACCTGTGCCACTTCAGGCGTTTCAGGTATTGCATTCACCAAATTGGACGTACTTGACGGTTTCGAGACGCTTAAGATTTGTGTGGCGTATGAACTGGATGGCAAACGGTTGGAATACCTGCCGACGGCGGCTGACGCGCAGGCACGGTGCATCCCCGTATATGAGGAAATGCCCGGCTGGTCGGAAAGTACGGAAGGTGCGCGGTCTTGGAACGATTTACCTGCGGCTGCCATCAAATATGTGCGCCGCGTTGAAGAACTGATTGATTGCCCGGTGGCCATGTTGTCAACCAGCCCCGAGCGTGATGACACGATCCTTGTCACTGATCCGTTTGCTGACTGATGGCGCTGTCATATAAAGCACGGCGCCGCTGGTCACTGGTTATTCTGCTGATCTGGTTGCCATTTTATGTCATTGTGGCCGCAACTGTTATGACTGCAATCCCGCGTTTGCCAATGCTGATCGAATTGTTGATCTATCTGGTTTTGGGTGTTGCGTGGGTAATCCCGTTCAAATTTATATTTAAAGGCGTCGGAAAAGAAGATCCCGACGCCTAAAAATATGCTAGCAATTTCTGATGTTATGTTATCCCGCCAAATATTTTCGTTGGTAGGCTGCCTTGCGCGCAATAGAGATTGTATATTGGCCGCTGCTATCCGTTTCCACAAAACCGCGTTTATTCAACCGTTCCAGAGCGCCCATACATTCATGTACTTTGACGATTTTCTTAATATGCATAGGCAAATTAGACGTAATCTGTTTCCCCGAGTATTGGTTTTTACCATGAACAAGGGTCATATAGGCCGCAGATGCTTCCAATAATTCAATCAATGTGCTGGCGCCCATAATCTTGGCGAATTCACTGAAACTCGGTAAGTTCTGACTAGAGGTTGTTTGAGCCGTGGATGTTGGTTGTTTCCGGGTCTGTTTATGCTGCGATATGTCGCTGTTATCCTGAACCAGCTTTAAACCTTCTTTATTACCTATGTGATCGCGCTGTGTATCGGCTGCACCTTTGGGTGCGTCTGAAATACGTTGTTTTGCTTTTAAGACAAGAGGTCTGGAACTTCCGTTTTTGCCCGCCGAGCCTGTTTTTCGTGCTTTCGGGCGCGCGAAAACGTTGGCTTCACTTTCGTATGCTTTGCGTACTTTTGCCAACTCGCGGCGAAAGGATATTGTGTTTTCGCGGCGTTCATCGGCAGATTCTATAACAAGATCGGATG
>JAJFHY010000014.1 GCA_021775375.1 Amylibacter sp.
GGCGTAATAGATGATGACATTGTCAGTTTATCAAATCTGCAACGGCAGGTATTATTCGATGAAGATCAGCTGGATATGCCCAAAGTGTTTGCCGCGCAGGCAAAGTTAGAGGCTTTAAACCCACATATCGTGATCCGTCCATATAATCGCCGTTTAACAGATGCGGATGCGCAAGATTTGTTCGCTGAGTATGATTTAGTGTTGGATGGCACCGATAATTACAGAACCCGCGCATCGGTTAATGCTGCTTGTGTGGATACAAAAACGCCACTGATTTCAGGGGCGATCAGTCAGTGGGAAGGACAAGTATCCTTGTTTGAGCCTGCTAACGGTACGCCGTGTTATGCCTGTATTTTCCCTAAAGAACCCGCTGATGGACTGGCCCCAAGCTGTGCCGAGGCCGGTGTGATGGGGGCATTGCCCGGCGTTATAGGGTCGATCATGGCAGCAGAGGCGATCAAATATATCACAGGCGCTGGGCAGACGCTTGCCGGGGAAATGTTGATATATGACGCGCTTTACGGGGAAAGTCGTAAAATCGGATTGCAAAAGTCTGCGGAATGTTCGGTTTGCGCCTAACGTTTCGGTAAAACCTGATCAGGTGGCCGATGTCCCAGCTCGAATGTCTTGATATTCAGGATAACGCGCTCACCCATGTCGATGCGGGCCTCATTTGTGGCAGAAGCCATGTGGGGCAAAAGCATCACATTGTCGCGTTCGCACAGGCGCGGATCAAGCTCATCACCTTTTTCAAAGACATCAAGACCGGCGCCTGCAAGTTTGCCTTCTTCCAAAGCGGAAATCAATGCGACTTCATCAATCACCTTACTGCGTGATGTATTGATAACAAATGCAGTTGGTTTCATCAGTGCGAAGCGGCTTGCATTCATCAAATGATCGGTTTCCGGGGTTTTGGGGCAATGCAGTGACAAAACATCGGCCAGTGGCAACATATCATCGAGTTTTTCAAAATACGTTGCATTCAAATTGCGCTCAATTTCCGGGTGTACGGGTTTGCGGTTGTGGTAGATCACCTTCATC
The DNA here is from genome assembly GCA_021775375.1 of Amylibacter sp. Classification (GTDB taxonomy): domain Bacteria; phylum Pseudomonadota; class Alphaproteobacteria; order Rhodobacterales; family Rhodobacteraceae; genus Amylibacter. The sequence goes on from JAJFHY010000014.1 coordinate 1,042, forward strand.
CCGAATGCATTGGCACGCCGCGCAACTGCCATCCCAACACGACCCATTCCGATAATGGCCAGTGTTTTACCGCCAACAGATGTGCCCAAAAACGCAGATGGCGCCCATCCCTTCCAGTTACCTGATTGTAATGCGGCAGAGCCTTCTTTGAAGCGGCGCATCACGGTCAGGATCAGGGCCAATGTCATATCGGCGCTGTCTTCGGACAACAAACCGGGCGTATTGGTGACCAATATACCATGTGTTTTGGCCGCCTCTATATCAATATGATCGTAGCCCGAGCCATAATTACTGATCAGTTTCAATTGGCTGCCGGCTTTGGCAAGTGTCCGGGCGTCCAGATTATCACTAAGCGTTGGCACGATGACTTCTGCTGTTTGAAGAGCGTCAACCAATTGCGTATCGGTAAAAGGTGTGTCAGTTTTATTCAATTGCGTATCAAATAATTCTGTAAGACGATTTTCAACCGCCTCTGGCAACCGTCGCGTCACGACAACACTTAGTTTGGAATTGGACATCATTCACCTATACAGACTGGATTCCTTATAGCTATTCTGGCAAATTTCATGCTACCGAGGCAAGGTATAAAAACAGCCATGTTAAAAACAAAATGGCCGAAGCAGGCAATAAAATGACATATGGGTATTATAAATCATTTTGCACAGGCATTATGGCAATCGTCATTGCTCTTACACCTGTAGTTGTCACTGCAAATGAGCGCGGTAGCGTTACCAATTTACCAATCCCTCGTTTTGTTTCCATGAAAGCGAAGCAGGGAAATGTACGCCGCGGTCCGGGGCTGACCTACCGTATTGATTGGGTCTTCCATCATAATAGCACACCGCTTTTAGTCACAGCCGAATTTGGCCATTGGCGACGGGTGCAAGATAAAGACGGGCAGGGTGGATGGATGCATTATGCGCTTTTATCGGGTGTACGTACCGCAATTATCAACGCGCCGAATATGGCTTTGCGCCGGAAGCCAAACCAGCATGCAAATCCAGTGGCTTATGCCGAAGAAGGAGCGATTGTGTCGTTAGATGAATGTATTCTTCATTGGTGTTCAGTCTCTGCCGGTGGCAAAGGCGGTTGGGCCATGAAGTCTGACCTTTGGGGTGTTATGGATGATGAATTGCGCGAATAGGGTTTAATCCAAACCGCGTCCTTTCAATAATGCATCCACTTTCGGCAATGCACCACGAAAGCTGATATATAAATCCTCGGGGTCTTTCGACCCGCCTGTGGCAAAGATATTATCATGCAAACGTTTGGCTGTATCGGGATCAAAAGCATCCCCCGTTTTCCGAAAAGCGGCAAAGGCATCTTCGTCCATCACCTCTGACCACATATAGCTGTAGTAACCGCTGGAATAACCGTCACCGGAAAAGACATGCGCAAAATGCGGGGTGGCGTGACGCATGGTGATGGCGGCGGGCATACCGATTTCATCCAATACCTCGGCTTGCTTTTGCATTGGGTCGGCAGGGGCCGGGGATGTGTGAAAGGCCAGGTCAACCAAGGCACTTGAAGTATATTCGACTGTGGAAAAGCCCTGATCGAAGTTTTCGGCTGCCAAAAGCCGGCTTAACAAATCGGATGGAATGATCTCGCCGGTTTCCGCGTGGCGGGCATATTTTTCCAGAACTTCCGGCACAGATAGCCAGTGTTCATAAAGCTGGCTGGGTAATTCCACGAAATCGCGGGCGACAGAGGTGCCTGATATAAATCCGTAAGTCACATCAGACAGCATCGAATGCAACGCGTGGCCGAATTCGTGAAACAGTGTGCGGGCATCATCAAATGTCAGCAAACAGGGCTGGCCTTCCGGGGCTTTGGCAAAATTGCAGACGTTCACTGTGATCGGGCGTGTATCGCCATCAAGTGCCGATTGTGCCCGAAAGCGTGAACACCATGCACCTGATCGTTTTGATGCGCGGGCAAAATAGTCCCCGATGAAAACGGCCATGTGACGATCACCCTTTTTGACTTCCCAAGCGCGAGCGTCGGGATGGTATAACGGGGCATCGAGCGGTGTGAAGCTAAGGCCGAACAGTTTGTTTGCGCAGTCAAAAGCAGCTTCAATCATTTGATCCAATTGAAAGTAGGGCTTTAACGCAGCCTCATCCAGATCATGTTCGGCTTTGCGGCGCTTCTCGGCATAGTAACGCCAGTCCCAAGGGGCCAGATCGCCCTTGATGTCGTCTGCATGCATGAGGTTTGTCAATATGGCTGCATCGGCATTTGCCACCGCTTTCGCAGGCTCCCAAACCGCCATCAACAAGTCGCGTACGGCTTCAGGCGTTTTAGCCATTTCAGGGGCGAGTTTGAAATCCGAGAACGTGTCATAGCCCAACAGTTGCGCACGTTCTTCGCGCAATTTCAGGGTTTCGGCGATAATTCCACGATTATCGGTGTCACCACCGTTTTCACCGCGTGCGACCCATGCTTTAAAAGCAACCTCGCGCAAATCGCGGCGCGGTGAGAATTGCAAAAACGGGACAATTAGTGAGCGCGACAGGGTGATGACATAACCGTCAAGATCGCGCTCGCTTGCAGCCTCTTGCGCGGCGGACACCAAAAAATCTGGACACCCAGACAAATCGTCCTGTGTTAACGCCATGAACCAGTTACGCTCGTCAGCCAACAGATTCTGGGTAAACGCGGTGCCCAGCTCCGCCAGCCGTTGCATGATAGCTGCCAGCCGCGCGCGATCTTTGCCTTGCAAATTGGCACCTGCACGCACGAACATCCGGTGATAAAGCTCAAGCACCCGCAGTTGCTCATCGGTTAAGTCCAAATCTTTGCGACTCGTAAAAAGTGTATCAATTCGGGCAAATAATTTTTCATTCATCATGGTTTCGGAATTGAATGCAGCCCATTTTGGCGCCAGATCACGTTGTAAAGCTTCTAGGTCCTCGTTTGAATTTGACCCCACCAAATTCATGAACACACCCGCAACCCTGTCCATGAAATGATCGGCGCTCTCCAAGGCCTCGATTGTGTTGGCAAAACTTGGCACCGCACCTTCATCCGCCACTGCATTCACCGCCGCACGGGACTGTTTGAATGCCTCGTCAAACGCAGGCAAGAAATGTGCGTCTTCAATCAGATCAAAGGGCGGAATTTCAAACGGGGTGTTCCATTCGGAAAAGAAAGGATTGGAGGCGGTCATTCTATTCTCCTGTACAGGGTTGGGCAAAACATAACCCTGCAAAGGCGAACGTCAACAGGGCTTGCTTGTTTTACGACCGTGATGTCGTTTTTTCCTCAAATCAGTCGGCCCACTCTGGCATATCGGGGATAAATTTTGCAATCTGGCGATAGAATTCAGATCAAAGGAATCGATCCCATGAAAACCCATGTAAAAGCTCTGGTAGTCGGCGGTGGCGCTGTTGGTACGGGCATTGCCTATCATTTGGCGAAATACGGCTGGAAAGATGTGATGCTTTTAGAGCGTGACGAGCT
>JAJFHY010000131.1 GCA_021775375.1 Amylibacter sp.
CTATGGTGGGCGCGGTGCGGATGCTCTGGATGGCGGCACAGGTATTGACTGGGCAATGTATAACGATAGCAGCGCGGGCGTAACCGTTGATCTAAACGGGGTCGGTGCGAACGGCTATGCCCAAGGCGATACTTATACCGACATCGAAAACATCAGGGGTTCAATCCACGACGACATCATCATGGGCGATAATGGTATCAACAAAATTATTGGTGACGCCGGCCACGACAGTATCAATGGCATGGGCGGACGCGACAACATCCGAGGCGGTATTGGCAACGACACGCTTGACGGCGGTGCTGGCACCGACGGGTTACGTGGCGATGCAGGCGATGATGTCTTCATCTTCCTGGCGGGTAACGAGCTGGATAATGTGCTGGACTTCGATGACTTTGGTAACGATCAGATTGATCTTTCAAGCTTTGGCTTTGCCACATACGCTGACGTTCAATTAGTCATGGGGCAAGCGGGAGGCCATGTGCGCATTGATCTGGGCGGCAGCGACATCCTGTTACTGCGCAGCACATTGCTTGCAGACATGGGTGCGGACGACTTTATTTTGTAATGATGGTACGGGCGATAAGCAATGTTTGTCTAAGAAATGCCTAACGAACAGTATATGCAAAATTCTAGGATGTAATGGTTCTTGTAGTTACACCACTTAACCTTATGGTGGTTATTATGTTTTAAGCAATTTATCATTCCCGGGGGGGGGATTTCCATGACAACTTACACCATTCCAGGCTTTAGTATAGTATTTGACCCTATTACGGAAGATGCTACGAGCTTTACACCAAACACTGACTTTACCACTGTTGCACCGGACGCATCTACGTCATTTACTTATACATATGATAATCCAGGTGATCCGTTAAATACCGAAATTACAATTTCCAGTAATGATTATAGCGCCACGGTTGGGGGCAGTAATATTCCGCTTAGTTCCGCGATTTATACCGAGGCTATTAATTTGGAATGGGGTGGTGGAAACATGTCCCAAATACTTCTTTTTATCTTTGATATTGGAGGTATAGAAACCGAGTTTGTAATGTTTATGGGTGGGACGCCATTACCTGTAATGAACACTCTGGCTGATTTCCAAATCTTTGATGCAACAATAACGGGCGATGATAAAATCACTTCCGGTCCTTTTGCTCCAGGTGTGCCTATCCCTTACTACACTGTGGGTGCCTCTGAAAACGATACCATAGTCGGTACTGCCAGCGATGAGACATTTGACGGTGGCGCTGGCAATGACAGTATTGATGGCGGGGTTGGTAATGATACGCTTGATGGTGGGGTTGGTAATGATGTATTGCTTGGCGGTGCCGATATAGTCGCGACACAATATACAATTCCAAGTTTCAGCCTGACATTTGATCCAATAACGGATGCAACAACCAGCTTTGACTCAACAGTTGCGTATACTATTGATGCTGCAAATTCATCTCCCGGGTTTAGCTATACATATGATAATCCAGGCGCACCCAGCAATGCCCCTGACTTTACAGATGTGACGGTTCCTGATGGCGATTTTGCCGCTTTTGCACCAGGCGGGCTTTCTCTTGATGATGCGCTGTTTACGGAGATATTTTTTATAGATTGGGGTGCGAGTAATACGACTGTACTATTCCTTTCTGCCTTTAATGTCGGTGGCGTGGAAACAGAATTTATTACGGTTATTGGCGGTGACGCTTTGCCAGCTATGTCTACAATAGCGGACTTTGATAATTTTGAAGCAACAATCACTGGAGAGGGCCAGGTTACTACGGGCCCATTTGCCCCTGGTGCAATTATTCCCTTTAATTTCAATCCTGGCACAACCACCTCGGATATTTCTGCGTTGGGTGGCGACGATACTTTACTGGGTGGAGCGGGTTTTGATCAGCTTGATGGTGGTTCTGGTAATGATGTTCTTAACCCTGGAGAAAATGTTAACAGCACCAGTTTCATATTTGATACTATTTTTGGATCTGATGGTAACGACACCATTATATATACTGACAACATAGTTGGATTTCAGGAGCTGAACTATAGCAACCTTGGTGCAGGAATTACCGTGTCGTTAAACGGTTCTACAAATACAGCGACAGTCGACAAAGGGGTGAATGGCACAGACACAATAACCGATATAATTAACCCGCTTGTTGCTGGTTGGACTACAGGCGGTTTAGGTCTATATGGAAGCACCCACAACGATATATTCAACATTACAATGTCTGGTAACACCTGGATGCAAGCTAGGGGTTTTGAGGGTGCTGACACATTCAACATTACATTAAACGGTGGTTTGGTCCGCATGGATTATGTTTGGGCCACAAGCGGTATAAACGTTAACCTTGCAACTGGCGTTGTTTCCAACGATGGGGACGGGTCAGCTGACACTATCAATGTGACGGGCACAGGTGGCAATCTTGAAGTCAGGGGTTCCGAATTTACTGATACCATTGTCGGCGGCGCTGCAGACGAACGCTTTATTTTGAAGGCTGGCAGCGATTCACTTGATGGCGGCGCAGGGATTGACCTGCTGCGCTATGATCGCGGCGGCGTCACTACCGGCGTAACTGTCGATTTGGCGGCCGGAACCGCAACGGGCACTTGGGATGGAGCCGCATTCGCGCACACTATCGCAGGGATTGAATCAGTTCGTGGGTCAAAGACCGGTGACGACGATCTGACGGGTAATGGTTTGGCCAATACACTGACTGGCGGCGGTGGCAATGATACGCTTCATGGCGGCGGCGGCGTTGACCAGTTGTTTGGTGGTGCTGACAACGACATATTCACCAGCGGTACGGGCGCGGACACGGTTGATGGCGGTGCTGGCATTGATACGATAGATTACAGCGGCTCAACCAATGCGCAGACGATCAATATGGTGACAAACGTCAACATCGGCGGTGAGGCGCATAACGATACTTTGATCAGTATCGAAAATCTCATCGGCTCGGACACACGCGGCGACAAGGTCACCGGCACGGCGGGTGCAAACGAGATACACGGCATGGGCGCGGGCGATATTCTGCGCGGCTTTAACGGCGACGATTTCCTCTTCGGCGGTGCGAACAACGACTTTCTCTATGGTGGGCGCGGTGCGGATGCTCTGGATGGCGGTACGGGCATCGACTGGGCGATGTATAACGATAGCAGCGCAGGCGTAACGGTTGACCTCGGCGGGGTCGGTGCGAATGGCTTTGCCCAAGGCGATACCTATGTGAGTATCGAAAACATCAGGGGCTCGATCCATGACGACACCATCACGGGTGATAATGGTATCAACAAAATTATTGGTGACGCCGGCCACGACAGTATAAACGGCATGGGCGGACGCGACAATATCCGTGGCGGTATTGGCAACGACACGCTTGACGGCGGTGCCGGTACAGACGGGTTACGTGGCGATGCGGGCGACGATATCTTCGTCTTCAAAGCGGGTAACGAGCTGGATAATGTGCTGGATTTCGACGACTTTGGTAACGATCAGATTGATCTTTCAAGCTTCGGCTTTGCCACATATGCTGACGTTCAATTAGTCATGGGGCAAGCGGGAGGCCATGTGCGCATTGATCTGGGCGGCAGCGACATCCTGTTACTGCGCAGCACATTGCTTGCAGACATGGGTGCGGATGACTTTATTTTGTAATAGGGAGCGACTGGTAAGCAGTAGGTTTAAAGCCTAGGGTATAATTGCGTGGTAGCCACCGCGCTTATAACCCTGGGCCAGCCTCCCTTGGTGTCCTATCTTGACCAAAACACAAAACATTCCGATCGTAATCTTCTACTTCCAAGTCACGACACCCATAAAATTGATCCGTAACCTGGCATTTAAGCCTTATACCATTTGATTCTATTTGTGCCGCAAATGCATCGATATCCTGAACATAAAAATAAGCTGCCCACGGGCCGCTTTCTTTCTTGGGCGTGCCGCGTTGCAGGCCAACCGTTATGTTATCCATAACAACGATAGCAAAGCTGGGTTTACCTTCGTCATCTTTCCAGGACCCGGCCAATACAAACCCTAAGCCCGCTGTGAAGAATTCAACAGATTTCTCTATCTCTTTAACCGTTAAAACCGGCATAGAACGAAGGCCCTGGATCATGGTAGCTCCTCTAGCGGCTTGAAGAAACGCCCACTTGTGCCGCACGCAACAATCTGTCCCCAATCATAAAGCCATGACTTAATACCTGAATTATGTGGCCGGCTTTTATATCGGGCACAGGCGCTTCAAACATTGCTTCGTGAATTTGAGGGTTAAATTTATCACCAACAGCAGGCGAAACCTCTTCTATTTTATGTGCCTTAAAAACAGACAATAATTCACGTCTGGTTAATTCAATGCCATCGATTAAGGCCTTTGATGTTTCACGTTGGGCATCATCGATTGTGTCTAATGCCCGTGTCATATTATCAAATACGGATAACATATCTTTAGCCAGTTTTGCACCGCCGTAAACTTCTGCATCTCGGCGATTTCGTTCGCCGCGCTTGCGCTGATTCTCTGCTTCGGCCAAAGCGCGCATAAGGCGATCCTTTAAGGCTTCATTCTCTTCACGAAGTTCCTCAAGCTCAGATAATTCCATTGCTTCTTCGCTGATGTCTATTTCTTCAAAGTCTGCAACATCATCAAAATTCAATTCAGTTTCCGGTTCTTGTTCTAAGTTTTGTTTTTCGTTCGCCATGTTCATGCCTTAGTGTCCTATTTTGACAAAATACGCCCTATAAGTTGCGCGGTGTAATCCACGATCGGAACAATCCGACCATAATTCAGGCGCGTTGGGCCTATTACACCCACCGCACCGATAACTTTTCTCTCAGCGTTCATATAAGGAGAAACAACCAAAGAGCTACCCGAAAGTGAAAAAAGTTTATTCTCTGAACCGATAAATATGCGAACGCCTTCGCCCTGTTCGGATAATGACAGAAATTCGGTGATTTCTTTCTTTTGTTCCAAATCATCAAATAGCTCTTTGATACGCTCTAGATCCTCTTGGGTCGCATCGTCTTCAATTAAATTTGAACGACCCCGAACAATTAAACGTGCATCTGTTCCAGTATCCATTGACCAGCTGGCAACGCCTTCTTCTATCAATGTTTGCGCTAGTTTATCCAGCTCCTGCCGGTGTTTTTCAATTTCTCGAAACAACACATTGCGCAATTCGCTAAGCGTATGACCCGCAACTACAGAGTTCACAAAATTTGCCGCCTCACGCATTGATGACGGCGTTTGGCCCGGTGGCGGAGTAAACACACGGTTTTCAACTTGGCCATCAGTCATTACCAGAATCACCAAGGCCCGGTCAGGCGTTAATGATACAAATTCAATATGCTTAATGGGCGTTTCTGATTTTGGAGCCAAAACAACACTGGCACTATGGGTCAAGCCCGATAAAAGAGCACCGGCCTTATCCAGTACGGTTCCGATTTCGCTTTCTTCTTGCGAAATTGATTTTTCGATCTGATTACGCTCATCACTGGATAAATCACCGACCTCCAGCAAGCCGTCAACAAACAGGCGTAACCCCAGTTGTGTCGGAATACGGCCTGCGGATACATGCGGGCTATCCAAAAGGCCAAGTAATTCCAAATCCTGCATTACATTTCGAATAGTAGCTGCCGACACTTGTTCATTTAACGATCTGGTCAATGTGCGCGACCCCATGGGCTCGCCTGTATCCAGGTACGATTCCACCAAAAGCCGAAAAACCTCTCGGCTACGGTTATTTAATTCAATAATTGGGTTCGTAAGTTGATTAGCCACTGATACATCCAAATTATGAAGCTTATTATTCCTAGGGATTGTTTGCCCTTTGGTCAATCGGCCTTTGCACCTTTTACACCAAAAGGGTATCACGCTGTAAACAAAGGAACCAGTTTATGCGCCCATCGAACCGAGCAAATGACGAATTACGAATAATTGAAGTAAATACCAATATCACTAAACATGCAGAAGGGTCATGTCTGATCAAATGCGGAGAAACGCACGTACTATGTACGGCTAGCGTTGAAGAGCGCGTTCCGCCCTTTATGCGCAACACCGGCTTGGGCTGGGTCACTGCCGAATACGGCATGTTGCCCCGTGCAACAAATACCCGAAATCGTCGTGAAGCAGCAGCTGGCAAACAATCAGGCCGGACACAAGAAATACAGCGGCTTATTGGACGTTCACTTCGCGCAGGTGTTGATCGCGTAGCTTTGGGCGAGCGCCAGATCACTATTGATTGTGATGTAATACAAGCAGATGGCGGCACACGATGCGCAGCAATCACCGGCGGATGGATCGCACTGCGCTTAGCCGTAAACGGGCTAATGAGTGCTGGTCTAATTAAAAGCGACCCAATGATTGGTCACGTTGCGGCCATTAGCTGTGGTATTTATGGTGGGCAACCCGTTCTGGACTTGGATTACGCTGAAGACAGTGAAGCTGGTACAGATGCCAATTTTGTTATGACAGACACAAACGGGCTTGTTGAGGTCCAGGGTTCGGCTGAAGGTGCTACATTTTCACGTACCGAACTTAACGCATTGATGGATCTCGCGGAAAAAGGTGTGTCAGAGCTAGTCGCTGCACAAAAAGCAGCTACTTTATAACATGCGCAAGCTTACTGAAAATAAACTTGTGCTCGCCTCTCACAACGAAGGAAAACTGGTTGAGATTACCGAATTACTTAAGCTATTCGGTAAATCTGTTATTTCAGCCGGTGACCTGGGTTTCGATGAGCCTCCAGAAACCGAGAATACGTTTGAAGGCAATGCGCGCATCAAAGCACATTACGCTGCAAAAACATCAGGAATACCTGCTTTATCCGACGACAGCGGCCTACAGGTTCAGGCATTAGGCAATGCCCCTGGTGTATATTCTGCAGATTGGGCAGAAACGCCCGATGGTCGTGACTTTGACTTAGCAATGGCAAAGGTTTGGGATGCTCTTAAACAAACAAATGCAGCAGAGCCATTCAAGGCTCGGTTTATTTGCGTTTTATGTATAGCTTGGCCAGACGGCCATGATGAAATATTTCGTGGAACGGTAGAGGGCTCTATTGTTTGGCCAAAAAGAGGCGCACACGGTTTTGGATATGATCCCATTTTTCAACCCATCGGCCTAGATCAAACATTTGGTGAGGTTGATCCAACCCTAAAACATGAAATGAGTCACAGAGCGGACGCATTTACCAAGCTTACCTTGGGGTGCTTTGGTGACTGAAGATTGGCAAAATGGTGGATTTGGCATCTATATCCACTGGCCTTTTTGTTTATCAAAATGCCCATACTGCGATTTCAATTCTCATGTACGCCAGAACATCGACCACACTATATGGAAAGACGCGCTTTTGTCAGAGCTCCGGCATGCTGCGAAATTAACACCTGACCGGTCAGTACAATCAATTTTCTTTGGCGGCGGCACCCCTAGCCTGATGGCCCCTGATACTGTTGATGCAATTATTAACGAAGTTGCCAAACACTGGCGTGTTGCAAATGACATTGAAATCACATTAGAGGCGAACCCCACATCAGTTGAAGCTAAAAAATTCTCTGACTTTAACGCAGCTGGCATTAACCGTGTTTCAATGGGTATACAGGCACTGAATGACACAGATCTAAAGCGTCTCGGCCGACTTCATACAGCCAGCGAGGCCATGCAAGCATTTGATATAGCGAAGAAATATTTTAATCGTGTTAGTTTCGATCTAATCTATGCGCGCCAAGAACAAACATTGCAAAACTGGCACTCAGAGCTAACACAAGCGTTAGATTTAACAATTGATCACCTGTCCCTCTATCAGTTAACCATTGAAAACGGGACGCGCTTTGGAGAGCTTTACAACAAAGGTAAACTATCCGGATTACCTGATGATGATCTAGCTGCTGATATGTATCTAGCAACAGGTGAGATATGCGAAAACGCCGGCCTTTATAACTATGAGATATCAAATTACGCTCGTAAGGGTGCTGAATCTAAACATAATCTTATATATTGGCGTTATGGTGATTATGTCGGCATAGGGCCGGGCTCGCATGGTCGAATAACCGTCAATGGTGTAAAACAGGCGACAGCAACGCCGCTATTACCCGAAAAATGGCTAACATGCGTTCAATCTAACGGCTATTCTTTTGAAACCACTGATACAATATCACATAGCGAGCAGGCTGAAGAATATCTGATGATGTCATTGCGACTTGTTGAAGGCACAGATTTAGAGCGATTTCATAACTTATCGGGGCGAGATTTAAGTTCTGATAACATCAAAGCCTTAACTGAAGCAGGCCTCATAAACTGCAAAAACAATAAATTAACAGCCAGCACATCTGGGCGTATGATCTTAAATGCCATTCTAAAGGAGCTTTTGGTGTAGATGCGTGCGATTTGGTTCATATCAGGCTGGATTTGTATCGGCATCGCTGTCCTTGGCGTTGTTTTGCCCTTATTGCCAACAGTGCCGTTTTTATTGCTTGCTGCATTATGTTTTGCAAAATCTTCAGATGTTGCTCACCAGTGGTTAATCAATCACAAGACATTAGGCCCCCCGATACTGGACTGGCAGCAAACCGGGTCAATACGTAGGCCCGCCAAAATTTTGGCGAGCATCGGTATTGTTGCAGCTTTTATCGTATCCCTCGCACTAAATATTGTATGGTGGGCATTAACCTTGCAAGTTATTGTTCTTATTTGTGTTTCTTTGTTTATTTGGACCCGCCCAGAGGTCTAGACGATAACAACTGACACAAAGCATCAAGTTGCTCTAGTGTTTTATATGAAATTGTAATTGCGCCCGAACTGCCACCTTCTGTGTGATCAATATTAACCTTCATATCTAAGTTTGCAGCCAAATCATTTTCCAAAACAACGGTATCAGCATCTTTTGTTTTGTTATTTGCCGCACGCTTTACTCTTGATGGGCCGGTATCTGCATTGCTTTGCCTGGCTAACCGTTCTGTTTCACGCACAGACAGGCCTTTCGATACAACTATACTTGCAAGTTTCGATGGATTTTCAGCCGTAACAAGCGCGCGCGCATGACCAGATGATAATTTTCCGGATCTTAGCAATGCTAAAACATCTTCCGGTAAGTGTAGCAGGCGCAATGTATTGGCAACATGACTTCTGCTTTTGCTCAAAACTTTTGCAAGCTGTTCTTGTGTATGATTGAAACCTTCCATTAATTGTTTAAAAGCAAGGGCTTCTTCAACTACGTTAAGGTCTGATCGTTGAACATTTTCAATAATCGCGACCTCTAGCATCTCTGTGTCGTCCATCTCGCGAACAATAACGGGTATTTCGTGCAGTTGCGCCAACTGAGCGGCTCTCCAGCGACGCTCACCAGCTACAATCTGATACGCCCCGGCTTGATTTGGGTTGGTGCGTACAATTATAGGTTGTATTATACCTTTTTCAGTAATTGAAGCCGCCAATTCTGCAAGATCATCATCATGAAAATCTTGACGTGGCTGATGAACATTCGCTGATATCTTCTCAATCGGAATATTTGAAACGCCGGATTGAGTTTTATTTTCACTTGAGGAAGTCGCTGGCGTAACTTCAATGTCTGCCATCAAAGCTGATAATCCGCGACCTAAACTTCTTTTTTCTGGTTTTTTACTCATTTTCTAATAATTCCAATGGCTTAGTTGGTTTCTTACTGTGCTCGCGACGGACAAATTCTGCTGCCAATCGGCGATATGCAATACTTCCGCGGCCTGCCTTATCATATAGAATGCCCGGCATTCCAAAAGAAGGCGCTTCGCTTAATCTAACATTTCTGGGAACAACAGTTTCATAAACAAGTCCGCCAAGATTTTCGCGAACATCTTGCTCAACCTGTCCGGATAAATTATTTCTCTTGTCATGCATCGTTAAAACTATTCCCTCAAATACTAACGATTTGTTCAAGCTTTCACGAATCTCGCGTACCGTTAACATCAGCTGTGATAGGCCTTCTAGCGCGAAAAACTCACATTGCAGCGGAACTAGCACCGAATTGCTGGCCGCAAGAGCGTTCAGCGTCAGAAGATTAAGTGATGGCGGGCAATCAATGATAATATATTCAATGCCTAAGGCTTGAAATTTAGCATCCAGAATTGATCGCTTAAGTCGCAATATTCGACCCCTATCACCAATCAATTCAACATCTGCAGAGCTCAAATCGGTAGATGAAGGTGCTAGATACAGGTTATTAACCCCTGTTTTTACTATGCTTTGGTCAATTGGAACCTCATCCACAAGTACGTCATACATGGTAATTGTGCGGCTTCGCGCATCAACGCCCAGGCCGGTAGAGGCGTTTCCTTGTGGGTCAAAGTCAATAATCAGTGTTTTTTTACCTGAAATGGCCAGTGCGGCACCCAAATTAATGGCTGTGGTGGTTTTTCCGACACCACCCTTTTGATTTGCGATGGAAACAACCTTAGTGCTGAAATTATCTTTCTGGGGTTTAGGCACGCTTTAAATTCCATATCTTTAGGATCGAACCCGTATCATCCGAGATGCTTTTTATCTTTTCAGACTGAAAGCTCCATGACTCGCGGGCTTTTTCCTCTTCTGTATCACAGGCTTGGCCTTTCAAGAACAGACAAAATGCATTGTTCGTTAGAAATTTCTCAGAAAATGATAAAAGTGTTTCAACTGATGCCAACGCCCTTGCCGAAACAACATCTGCCTTGATCGGCGCTGAGTTTTCAATACGAACAGTATGTATTTTAGTATTCAGTGATGTTTCACGTGAAACATTCCTTAAATACGCGCACTTACGGGTGTCACTTTCAATCATATGAAAACACGCATTGGGCGCTTGGGTTTTGCCTAAAATAGCCAACACTAACGCGGGAAAACCACCGCCAGACCCCAAGTCTACCCACGACGTAAGGTTTTCCGGCCTTTGCGTCCACATTTGCGCGGAATCCAATATATGTCGCGTCCAAATGCTATCTGTTGTTGATTTACCAACAAGATTAATGGTTTTATTCCACTTTATAAGCAATTCAACCATTTTTTCCAAATCCGCTAATGTTTCACGTGAAACATTTAGGTCATCCAATAGGATTTGTTTTGCTCTATCTTCTGATATCATGCGCGCTTTTTAGACTGTGCCAGCCTTATCTTCCCTAATAATAGCGTCAGTGCGGCTGGCGTCATACCATCAATACGCCCCGCCTGGCCCAATGATGTTGGGCGTGCATGCATTAATTTTTGTTGCAATTCGTTGGATAGGCCGGGAATACCAATGTAATTGAAATCATCCGGAATAATTAAACCTTCGTCCCGGCGCATTGCCTCAACGTCTGATCTTTGCCGATCTATGAATTTTGCATAAAGCGCATCTCGCTCAACTTGATCGGCGACATCCTTGTCTAACGCGTTGATTTCCGGCCAAATATCAGATAGCTTCCGTAAATTAATATCTTTGAATGCCAAAAGATCAATTGCGGTTCGCCGCACACCGTCTTGATTGATCTTAACCCCTCGCTTAGATGCCTCGCTGGGTGATATTGATTTTTCAGACAGCATTGTCCGCGCAGAACCCAGCAGCTCCATTTTGTTAATAAATGTTACTTTACGATGCTCTTTTACCAAACCCACGTCTATACCTTTAGCCGTTAGCCTTTGGTCGGCATTATCTGCACGCAATGAAAGCCTATATTCTGCTCGTGAGGTAAACATCCTATAGGGCTCGGTAACGCCGCGTGTTGTTAAGTCGTCTATCATAACACCAATATAGGCCTCGGCGCGGTCAAAATGCACAGAATCCTTACCAAGCGCATTGCGAGCAGCGTTCACTCCGGCAACCAACCCTTGAGCAGCAGCCTCTTCATAGCCGGTTGTGCCATTAATCTGGCCGGCAAGGTATAAACCCTTGATATTCTTTAATTCCAGAGTAGCTTTTAATGCTCTTGGGTCTATATAATCATATTCAATCGCATATCCCGGCTGAATAATTGTTACGTTCTCAAGGCCAACAATTGAAGACACATACTCTTCTTGAACCGAAACCGGCAGGGATGTGGATATTCCGTTAGGGTAAATCGTGTAATCATTAAGACCCTCCGGTTCTAAAAATATCTGGTGTGAAGATTTTTCAGAAAACCGCACCACTTTATCTTCTATAGATGGGCAATATCGTGGGCCAATCCCATCAATCTGGCCACCATACATCGCAGATTTAGATAGATTTTTTTCTATAATTTCATGGGTTTTTTCATTCGTATGTGTAATTCCGCAAGAAATCTGACGAGCAAATGCGGATTTATGTAAAAATGAAAATAAAGACGGCACATCATCTGCTGGCTGGCAATCAAGGCCTTCCCAATTGATTGTCCTGCCATCCAATCTGGGTGGCGTTCCTGTTTTAAGGCGGCCCATGGGCAGGTTAAATCCGTCCAACCTTTCTGCAAGAGGTATAGTCGCCTTATCACCCATACGCCCACCAGAATGCGATTCGTTTCCTATGTGAATGACACCGCGTAAAAATGTACCGGTAGTCAGGATAACATTTTTTGCTAAAACCTCAGAACCATCAGCCAGAATGACACCTGAAATAGTTTCACCCTTCTGCTTTAGATCAAATACTTCGGCCTCGATAACCGATAGACCCTCATTGCCGATAAACTCCGCCTGCATCGCTGACCTGTACAAAGCCCGGTCCGCTTGGGCCCTGGGGCCCTGAACGGCAGGGCCTTTTCGCCTATTCAGCAATCGAAACTGAATGCCCGCCTTATCAGCAACGCGCCCCATAACACCGTCAAGGGCATCAATTTCCCGGACAAGATGTCCTTTGCCCAACCCGCCAATTGCAGGATTGCAAGACATCTCACCAATCTTTGAAAAGCTGTGTGTGATCAAAGCGGTGCGCGCACCCGCGCGCCATGCCGCATGTGCCGCTTCGGCACCAGCATGTCCACCGCCTATAACAATGACATCAAAATGTTTCACGTGAAACAATCCTACGATTTAGTTGTTTATTTTCCCAGGCAGAAGCTTGAAAAAATCTCATCAAGAATATCTTCTACACCAACCCTGCCGATAAGTGAATTCAAAGAGTTGATCCCAAGGTGTATTTCTTCTGCCGCAAGCTCTGAAAGATCGTAACCCTTTGTTATTAATAGATTACCTTCTTGTAAATGTATAATTGCACTATTCAATGCAACACGATGTCGTTCTCGTGAAGCAACCATCGCTATAGACGACTTTCGCTCTAAAATAATTGAGATTTCTGATACCAAATCATCAATTCCGCTACCCGTTAATGATGATATATTAAGTCCTTTTCTCAAACCATATGTATCGGATTTTGTCCAAACCTGAAGGTCCTCTTCTCTCGGGAGTATTCCGAAACTTGGGCTTGCATCGGTATCATTCAAAAATACTCTTATGTCAGCCCCTTTAGCCCGCTCAACCGCACGACTTACGCCAATACTCTCAATCGCATCATCGGTTTCTCTTAGCCCTGCAGTGTCAAGTAGCGTTACAGGCAGGCCCCCCAGATCCATACGCACCTCGATCACATCTCTTGTTGTTCCGGCTATTTCGGATGTGATTGCCGCCTCACGACCAGCAAGTGTGTTGAGCAGTGTTGATTTACCTGCATTCGGCGGCCCCACAATTGCCACCTCAAAACCTTCGCGAATGCGTTCGGCGGCAAAGCTACCGTCTACCTGTCGTTTTAAATCCTTCAAAACGCCATTTAAAAGCCCTGTAACCTCTGGCGCAACATCCTGAGGTATATCCTCATCTGCAAAGTCTATTGTGGCCTCTATAAGCGCTACAGCGCGAATTAGATCACGGCGCCAATCTTCTAATTTCTCCGACAAAGCGCCTTGCATAAATAGTAAAGCCTGCTTTTGCTGGGCTTCTGTTTCGGCATCTATTAAATCGCCCAATCCTTCGACTTGTGCCAGATCAAGCCGACCATTCATCAAGGCGCGCCTTGTAAATTCCCCGGCATCTGCCAGTCTGCAACCCTTCATCAAGGATAGTGTTTTTAATATAGATGAGACCACCGCTATACTGCCATGGCATTGCAGCTCTATTACATCTTCGCCTGTGAAACTTTTTGGAGCCTTAAAGCCAAGAACCAGGACTTCATCCAGGTTCTCATCCAAGCTATCCTTTAGGGTTCGAAGAACAGGTTTGCGTAAAGGCACTTCAAGCCCTGACATTATTTTTGCAACGCGAAAAGCATCCGGCCCGGATATTCGAATAACGGATACCCCAGCGCGACCCTTGGCGGTAGCCAATGCAAAAATTGTATCTGGCATTTTATAACCCTTTGTTAATAAAGGATTTATGTATTCATAGAGTCAAAGAACTCTGCGTTGGACTTTGTTTGCTTCAATTTACCAAGTAAGAATTCTATTGCATCGATTGTTCCCATTGGATTCAATATACGGCGCAGAACAAATGTTTTTGCCAAGTCACCGGGTTCGGTCAGCAGCTCTTCTTTTCGTGTTCCAGATTTCAATATATCTATAGCCGGGAATACGCGCTTATCTGCAATTTTTCTATCCAGAACGACTTCAGAGTTACCGGTACCTTTGAATTCTTCAAAAATAACCTCGTCCATACGTGAACCAGTATCAATAAGAGCAGTTGCAACAATTGTAAGTGAACCGCCTTCTTCGATATTACGTGCAGCACCGAAAAAACGCTTTGGGCGTTGTAGTGCATTTGCATCAACACCGCCGGTTAAAACCTTACCCGATGAAGGAACGACTGTATTGAAAGCACGGCCCAGACGCGTGATACTGTCCAGCAAAATCACAACATCGCGTTTATGCTCAACCAACCGTTTAGCTTTTTCTAACACCATCTCAGATAC
>JAJFHY010000132.1 GCA_021775375.1 Amylibacter sp.
GCAAGCAATCCAGTTGCCATCATCAACACAAGGCTGTTTAATAGATATCGTGGCAACGTCGTTTGAATTAAATGTGGCCAAATATTCTCACTTGGGTAAAAAGCAAGATATATGACAGCCAAAATCGGGATTAATATAATCACAGCTATGATACAGGCAACAAGAGACAAAACGCCAATTCGCCCCGGGCGCACCCGTTTAGATTTATATGCTGATGTAGCATCCATTGAATTGCGCATAAAGCAAAGCTATTTTGCTGTCCAGAACAGGGTTGCGCTTTCTGTCATTACAAGCGGGCAAAATTGATGGATATCAGAGTTTATATCGGGCCACATAGAACAGCCAGCAAGCATTTGGCGTCAATTTTATATAACAACGCAGAACTATTGGATGATGTTGATACAGTCTTCTATTCCAGCCCGCGCAATACATTGCGACATATAAACAGTGCTATAAAAGCAATTGCCAATGGTGGTGATGAAACAGACGTTCGGGGCCAGTTGATGCACTCGTTAACCTATGGGCGTGACGATAAAAAAAGATTACTATTGGTAAATCCGAACGTCGTTGGCAATGTTACGCATCCATTCGGTAAAGAGCTATTTTACCCACGCACCTCTGGCTTGATCTATCAGCTTCAGAAATTATTTCCAGACAACCGTTTGCATCTATTTTCCTCAACAAGAAACCCCGCAACTTTCCTGCCATCATGTTATGCACAAAGCTTAATGGCGGCTTCTTTTGCAAGCTACAGCGAATTTTTGGCAGAAGTTAATTTAACAAACCTAAAATGGTCACCATTCCTGCAGCGCTTACAAGGTAAGCAAAAAGATATACCATTAACCGTATGGCGTTATGAAGATTACCCCTATATCTGGCGCGATGTCGCACAGGTTTTTTCAGGCATTCCAAATAGTCAGGCGTTAAGGGGCAGTTCCGCACCAGTCAATAAAAGCCTAACGCTGAAAGGCGCCCAGCTTTTAAATAAATATATAGAAGACCAACCGCCGCGCACCCGAGAAGATTTTGAAAGAACAACGGAAACTTTTTTGAAAAAATTCCCCAGCTCTCCGAATGAGATTGTCGGGCCGGATTGGCCACCTGATCTGGTTCAGAAGTTAATCGATAATTATGAAGATGACTGGTATTATATCGAGCGTATGGAAGGGGTTGAAACAATTCAACCCCGCCAATTTGGCTAGGTTTTTAGAAATAACCTGGATTACATACCAAGAGCTTCGCGGTACAGTTCCAGAACCGCCTCTTCCTCGGATATTTCCTGTGGATCTTTTTTGCGCATAGTCACCAACTTGCGCATAATCTTTGTATCATAGCCACGTGACTTTGCTTCGGCCATCACTTCTTTTTGTTGGTCGGCCAGATCTTTTTTCTCTGCATCCAAACGCTCAATGCGTTCAATAAAAGAGCGTAGTTCATCGGCTGCTACGCGGTAAGTGCCGGGCTCGGTCGTCTCGTTCATCATAGAATCCCTTATTCGTCAAAACACCTGACTACCCAAGGGGCACGCAGGCCACAAGACACCTTGCCGATTTTTTACAAACCGTCTAAAGGCGGGTTGTTTAGGAGAGTTCTGATGGAAACAATGATATTTGCAGGTGCTGTTATAACTGTCTTAGGATTGATAGGGTTGATCTATTGCATCACCAAGGCCTTTAAAGCCCGTAAGTCAGGGCTGGAGGGGGAAGAATTGACAGCACACCTAAAAGGTTTGGTAGCGGTCAATCTAGCGTCGTTCTTTTTGTCTGCGATCGGTCTTGGGATGGTCGTTGTCGGGATATTGCTTTAGGCACGCATTGTTACCGAATGCACTGCACGGCGGATCATCGCAAGGTTTTCGGGTTCGGAAAACCGATGATCGGCACCTTTCACCAACGTAAGCCGCATATCATCGCCACTTGCATGATCTAAAATCTGCAAGGGTACGGCCAAATCCACATCCACATCAGCAGTGCCGTGAAGCAGGCGAACAGGAAAAGGCAGATTTAAAGCATCGCGCAAAACCAGTTGATTGCGACCATCCTCAATTAACTTTCGGGTTATGACATATGGATCGTCAGAATAATCATTCTCCAATGCCAACTGACCCTTAGCCATCAATATTTCCTTATGCTCATCGGTAAAGCTCGCCCACATGCTGTCTTCGGTAAAATCAGGTGCAGCCGCGATGCCGACAAGTCCCGCAATTTTTTCAGGAATACGCTTGGCCATTAGCAATGCAATCCATCCACCCATAGAGGAGCCCACCAATATTTGCGGCCCTTCTGACAACTGTTCGATTATCTCCTGTGCATCGTCAGCCCAATCGCCTATGCATCCGTCTTCAAAGGCACCTGAAGACGTCCCGTGCCCTGAATAGTCAAAGCGCAGAAATGCGCGGCCCGTATCTTGCGCCCATTCTTCCAAATAAACCGCTTTTGTGCCTTCCATATCGGACTTGAAACCGCCCAGAAATACGACACCGGGACCGGTTCCTTGTGTTTTACGATAGGCGATTTTACGGCCGGATTTCGTGACATGGCTATCTGGGTTTATCATTGGGTTACCTCGATAATTTGCTGTAAAACACAAACTCTACTACTAAACTAGTTTTCTGGTTTATCCAGCACTTGTTCCAAGACGGCCATAATCTGCAATCCTTATATGCTCTGAACCTATCACGACCGCGAATATCGATAGGCCCGTATAATTTCGATATTGACTTTTTGCTCTTCAGAATTCATCTATTCCCAATACCGCAACCGGGCGTTTCGTAGGCGCCAAAATGACGAGGACTGGCCCAATGGCTGATATTACCCTTACCCTTCCCGACGGCAATCAACGCAGCTACCCCGCTGGCATTACCGGCATGGAGGTTGCAAAAGATATTTCAACTTCATTGGGTAAAAAGGCCATCAGTTGCAGTGTGAACGGCGAACACCGCGACCTGTCGCGCCAGATTGATGCGGATGCAAGTTTTGCCATTCACACCATGCAGGACGATGCGCAAGCTCTGGAACTGATCCGTCACGACTGCGCCCATATCATGGCGCGTGCGGTACAGGAGATTTGGCCTGACGTGAAGGTTACCATCGGCCCTGTCATCGAAAACGGCTGGTATTACGACTTTGATCGCAAAGAACCTTTTTCATCGGAAGATCTTGCTGTCATTGAAAAAAAGATGCGCGAAATCATAAACAAACGCGATGCCGTGCGCACCGAAACATGGGATCGCGCCCGTGCAATCAAACATTATCAGGACAATGATGAACCTTATAAGGTCGAGTTGGTAGGCATGATCCCCGAAGGCCAGGACCTGCGGATGTATTGGCACGGCGACTGGCAGGATCTGTGTCGTGGGCCGCATCTGGTACATACCGGTCAACTGCCTGGTGATAGTTTTAGATTGATGTCGGTGGCAGGCGCTTATTGGCGCGGTGACAGCAACAACCAGATGCTGCAACGCATTTACGGGGTTGCGTTCAAGAACAAGGAAGACCTGAAGGCGCATCTTTACATGCTGGAACAGGCGGCCCTGCGCGATCACCGCAAATTGGGTCGTGAAATGGATTTGTTCCACATCCAGGAAGAGGCTCCAGGCATGGTATTCTGGCATCCAACCGGATGGATGCTTTATCGTGTTTTGCAAGACTACATGCGCCGCCGTCAAGTCGCGGACGGTTATCTGGAGATTAACACGCCGCAAATCGTTGACCGCAAACTATGGGAAGCCTCCGGTCACTGGGAAAAATACCGCGAGAACATGTTCATCACTGAAATCGATGAGGAACATGCCAATGAAAAGCGGGTAAACGCACTAAAACCGATGAACTGCCCGTGCCATGTTCAGGTTTATAATCAAGGCCTGAAAAGCTACCGCGATCTGCCGCTTAGGTTGGCTGAATTCGGGTCCTGCCACCGCTATGAAAGCTCGGGCTCCATGCACGGTCTGATGCGGGTGCGCGGCTTTACCCAAGATGATGCGCATATCTTCTGTACAGAAGACCAAATCGCGTCTGAAACCAAGAAATTCATTGAACTTTTATCAAGCGTTTACAGCGACTTGGGCTTTGATATATTCGACATTAAATTCTCCACCCGTCCCGATGTGCGGGCTGGTTCTGATGCTGTTTGGGACAAGGCGGAAGCCGCCCTTGAAAGTGCCATCCAAAAGTTGGGCTTACCTTATGAGATCGACGAAGGTGAAGGGGCTTTTTATGGACCTAAATTGGACTTTAAACTGACCGATGCGATTGGGCGGGAATGGCAGTTGGGGACGTTGCAAGCGGACTTTGTGCTACCTGAACGGTTGGAAGCTGAATATGTCGGTGAAGACGGGGCCAAGCATTGCCCTGTGATGCTGCACCGCGCCACCCTTGGATCATTTGAACGTTTCCTTGGTGTGCTGATCGAAAACTATGCAGGGCGCTTCCCGTTGTGGCTGGCTCCACGTCAGGTTGTCGTGGCTTCTATCGTAACGGATGCAAATGACTATGTCACTGAAACCGTTGATAAATTAAAGGCTGCGGGTATTCGTGCCGAGGCGGACTTGCGCAACGAGAAGATCAATTACAAGGTGCGGGAACACTCTTTGGGTAAGGTTCCGGTTATACTTGCAGTCGGTATGCGCGAAGTCGCAGAAGGCTCTGTTTCCGTGCGCCGTTTGGGTGATAAACGGACATCTGTGCAGGATTTGACGGATGTAATCGTTGCATTGCAAGACGAGGCGACACCGCCTGATTTACGCTAATATTGGCAATATGATCGGCGTGCACAAAGCGTGCACTGCGCATATGACAAATGTCTGACTATGGATATTTGACCCAATTGCAGGAAATTGATACAGGTGCGCCTAATCAATCCGTTGGTTTACTTGCCCGTGCGGCCAATAAGGCGCCGCAGGTGATCAGGACAGCCGCGGCCAATAACGGCCAACTGGCCTGTGCAATCCCCGCCAAGATCAAGGCTATCGTGGACAACAACGGGGCGGCATAGGATGCGACCCCCAATAATTGGATGTCACCGCGTTTCACGCCAATATCCCAAACGTAAAACGCTAGCCCCACAGGCCCCAGACCCAACCCCAAAATTGACGCCCATTGGCGTGTTGTTTCGGGCCAGATCGTTTGCTCGAACGACAGATGCGCAGCCAGCGACAAGGCTGATGTCAAAATACAAAAAACCGCAACACTTGATGTCGGTACATTACCTAAGCGGCGTGAAAGCACAGAATACCCCGACCATGTCAGTGCCGCGGTAAATGCCAGCATATACCCCGGAATGGACCCTGCCTGAAATCCGTTACCACCTTTGGCGACAATAAGGGCCGCGCCCGCAAAACTGATCAGTGCGCCAATAATATGGCCCCGCTTCAGGGCTTCACCGGGCAATAACCCGGAAAAGAGAACGATTAAAAGTGGCCAAAGATAAGCGATTAATCCCGCTTCCGCTGCAGGCGCCATGCGCAGGGCAGAAAAATACAACAGATGATAACCAAACAGGCCCAATGTCCCAAAGGCATAAACTTTCCAGTTGGTCGATTTCAGTTTATGGATGTCACCCGTTGCCACAACCCACACAAGGCCGATCATACCCCCGATGGCAAAGCACATAGCATTAAGCTGCAAGGGTGGGATGGGTGAAGATCCCACTGTAAAAAGTGCAAGTAATGACCATAGAAGAACGGCGAGAAAACCGATTACCGTTGCCCGTGATTTTGTCATTTTATCAACCCTTATATAAGCCGCGAGGGCTGGCAAACTGTTACCACACCAGAATAATTTGCCAATATGCCAATGTATTATATCTTTACTGCACCTTGGTTGCGCCTAAATTTTGACACAATCCCCAGCAAGCTTGCCCAAATAAACGACTCGCTTCTAATGCGGGCAACCTGAAAGAGCAGACCAATGGCAGTTAAAAGCACGTTCCCGCTGGACGGCCCCTCTGCGCCTGCGCCCAAAAAACAGGGCAAGGACAGATCGGATACTGTATCGGCAAAACCCAATAGCAATAAGCGTAATGGCATTAAAACTTCGCGCAAAAAACGGGGCCAACCGCGTGACCCTTCAAAGCTACTTGAAGGATTCAAAACGCTTTATAGCTAAGATCTGATCCTTTGGAATTACCCCCGCAAGCGTTCACCTTTTGGATCAAAGGCGGGTGCATCCAACATAACTGCGCGGTGAGGTTTACCTAAAATAGCCACGTCAAACTCCGCGCCTGAAACGGCGTGTTCGGTTTTGATGAAACAAAGTGCCACGGATTTCTCTACGGTATAACCATATGTGCCGGAACTGACGCGCCCAACCGGCGTGCCGTCAGGCAAAAAGATCGGTTCTCCGCCCGATGCGTCCGCATTATCAGTGTCCACAATCAACCCCACCAGTAATTCACGCGGAGGCAGGTCTTTAATCTTGGCATAAGCGTCTTTTCCCAGAAATTCAGGTTTGTCCATTTTGATCAGGCGATCAAGCCCGACTTCGTGCGGCCAGTATTCGGGGGAATATTCACGCGACCAGCTGCCATAACCTTTTTCAATACGCAGCGAACCAAGTGAACGACCACCCACGGGGCGCACACCAAGATCAGCACCTGTTTCAAGCAGCGCCTCATAGAGTTTCAATTGTTGTTCAGTTGGGACATATATCTCCCAGCCCAAATCACCGGTAAATGAGACGCGAATGCCGATAGCCTCAATGCCTGCAATGGTGATTTGCTTCGAGCGCATGAATTTCCAATTGTCATTGGACAGATCTGTCTGGGTTAGACGGGACAGTAATTCACGTGATTTAGGGCCAGCTACGTTAAAACCGCAATAGGCTTCTGTTACGCTTTCAAAGCTGACAGTATCGGGGCGTTCAACCGCGTTGAAATAGCGTTGATGATAGCGTTCAGCGATACCTGAGCCCACCATGAAATAATGCTCATCATCCAGTTTTGTAATCGTAAAATCACCCGCGATACCGCCGCGCACACCCAATAAAGGTGTAAGGCACGACCGGCCAACCTCTTTGGGGATATGATTGGCTACAATGCGGTCAAGCCATGCGCCGGCACCTGCACCTTTGATTTCATATTTACCAAAATTGGACACGTCAATCACACCTACATTATTGCGTAAAGCGCGACATTCTTCGCCAACAGGTTCAAACCAGTCCTGACGGGTAAATCCGTAACTTTCTTTGCCTTCCACACCTTCGCCTGCGAACCAGAGCGGGTGTTCCCAGCCGTAGTTCAGACCGAACACGGCACCCATTGATTTTTGCTTTTCAAAAACCGGACGCAAGCGCGTGTTGCGCCCTGCATCGCGTTCTTCAAACGGATAATGGATGGCAAAGCGTTTGGAATATTGATCTGCCACCTTTTCTTTTGTGAACTTTTTATCTGCCCAATGACCAAAGCGTGAAATATCCCATGGGAACATATCAAACTCCGGTTCGCCCTCGATTATCCATTGTGCTGTCATCAATCCAAGCCCGCCTGATTGCGAGAAGCCCGGTATAATACCGCAACAGGTGAAATAATTCCGTAATTCCGGCACAGGCCCATAAAGTGCGGAACTGTCCGGCGACCAGATCATCGGGCCGTTAATCACCCGTTTTATGCCAGCGTCAGCGGCCACAGGAACACGGTCCATGGCACGCATGACATTGTCCATGATCCGGTCCAGATCATCGGCAAAAAGTTCATGCCCGAAACCTTGTGGTGTGCCTTCTTCAGCCCAGAATTTCAGGTTCTTTTCATACGCGCCAATCAGCAGGCCCTGGCCTTCCTGTCGCATGTAATATTCGCCATCGCGATCTGCAACAGATGCCAGCCGGAAGTCCAGCGCTTCAATTTCGGGAATAGCTTCGGTCACAAAATACTGGTGTTCGGTTGGTTGCAACGGCATTGTAAAACCAGCCATTGCAGCGACTTCACGTGCCCACAGACCAGCTGCATTCACCACCCATTGTGTATGGATATTGCCATTCGGTGTTTCCACAATCCAAGAGCCATCGGGTTGTTGGGTTGTTGCTGTCACGGGGGTAAATCGGTGTATTTCCGCGCCCATCTGACGCGCACCGGCCGCATAGGCCATGGTTACGCCCGACGGGTCAACATTGCCGCCATCAGGTTCATACATCACACAGCGAATGCCGTCGAAATTAATCAGCGGGTTCTTTTTCAAAGCCTCTTCGATTGACATTTCATAGAAATCCACGCCGAAATATTTCGCCTTGGCCGCTTGAATGCGCAACTGGTGTTCGCGCTCTTCGGTCTGCGCCAGATAAAGTGAACCCGGCTGAAAGACACCGCAACCCTGCCCTGTTTCCTTTTCCAGTTCCTTGTAATGGTTCATGGTATAATACTGTAATTTCGAGATGTTGTTGTTGTCATGCAACCCATGCAGACCGGCCGCCGCATGCCATGTGGAACCCGAAGTCAGTTCGTCGCGCTCCAGAAGAACCACATCGGTCCAGCCCAGTTTTGCAAGGTGATACAAGATAGAGCAGCCAACAAGACCACCCCCGATAACGACTGCTTGTGCGTGTGTTTTCATAATATTATTCCTCTCGCCCGTAGGAAACTAAAACTTCATGCAGCTCACCTGCTTTCGGCGAACCCATCTCAAGTGCGAAAATATAGGCATGTGTCAGGTAAAAACAGCCTGCATCGACATTTTTTGCGTCAATACACGACAAACCTGCTTTTTGATAAAGCGCAACCAATTGCGCAGAATCATTCTGCTCGTGTGCAAGTAATAAAGCAGCATCAAGGTCTGCCTCGGTCACTCTGCGGCTACCTGCCGACCTGCGGTGATTTGATTGGCAACCCATTCGTGGAACATATGTGTCGGGCCGTCCATGGCAGGAGAAAACTTGCCGCCGTCAAAGAAAATTCCGTGGCGGCCTTTTTGCATACCTTCGACCACGAAAACATCTTCAAGAAAAACGCCTTTCCATTGTTCGGCATTCTGCGCGCGCAAATCCGCATATGCATCCCCAAGTGCGGCATCATTTGCATAGAATATTTCGATATGCTCGACGGTATTTTCTTTGGATTTTGGCTCAAGAATGATCGCGAATGTGTGGTCTCGTTGCACACCCAGCAGAACATTCGGATAGACGGCGACATATTCGCCGCCCTCGTCCCATTTTTGAGCCAGACCGGTAAAATCAGGGAATACTTGTCCGTCTTCACCCGTCAATTGACGATACACAAGCGTGCCTTGGCCAGAGTATTTATTGCGCTCTTCCAGATGATAATGATCTTCCAGACGTGAATAACTGTTAAGGCCGGGATGAACCCAAGGCAAATGGTAGCTTTCGCAATAGTTTTCCACCGCAAGTTTCCAGTTGCAGTTCACTTCAAGCTTAAAGGAACTGTCTTCGCCGCTGTGCAGCATCGGTTGATCGAAGTCTTTCCACCGCTCCAGCAAATCCGCGTGCGCCTCTTCGAACGGCACCGCCTTGCCCGAGACATTGGCGAAAACCACGCCCATATAGGTATGGCTGCGGATCTCGATCAGGCCCAGCTCGTTTCTATTGATGTCTTCGTGGATATTGACCCCCGGCCCGCCTGCATGCGGAGTAGAACGCAAAGAACCATCCAAACCGTAGCACCATGAATGATACGGGCAGCGGATTGTGCCACGGATATTGCCCTTTTCCTTAACCAGTATCATACCGCGGTGCCGGCAGGTATTTTGGAAAACTTTCACAGCTCCTTCCTGATCACGTAGAATCAACAAAGGCATGCCCAGAAAATCAACCGGCATGGCGTCGCCTGCTTCTGGCACATCCTTGGCAAATCCCACGCCCGCCCAATTGTTGAACAACACCGCGTCGCGTTCCTCATTAAACACTGTCTCATCAATGTAATGGGCGTTTGGCAAGCCGCGTGCAGTGTTAACCGGTTTGGTGACTTCCGATAAATCGAAACCTTTGGGTGCAGTCATGACAAATCTCCTATTTGCGCGCTATCTTCCATTCTACGCCCGCTTACGCAATATTGAAAGAATTCGCTTTTGGTTGAATTTAATTCACTCAACATGTGCCAGCAACCATGTGCTGAAACTTTCAACTTCCGGACGCGTGTGCGCACCGTTCTTGAAGATCAAATAAAACGCCCCGGGAGCCTTGGTTTGAAAGGGTGAAAACTGCACCAGATGCCCACTGTCCATCAAGGGTTGTGCCAAGCGTTTCCAACCCAGTACAACGCCGATGCCGTCTTGTGCCAATTGCAGGGCAATCGTGTAATTATTCACCCGTTGGCGGGTGGCAATAGCACCTGAATACCCCAAGGATTTAAACCAGTTTGGCCAGTTCGTCCAATTGGTTTCAGCCGCGTCCAAATGGATCAACGGGGCTTTGGCCAAGAGACTTAAATCTGCAATCTGGGTTTCCTGAAACGAAGGGCTGCATAAGGGGATAAGCATATCGTCGAATAATCTGATTGCATCCTCTTTGGGTGGTGAAATCGCATATTCTATGACCAAATCGGGCTGTATCGGGCGCAAAAAGGGTCGGTCGCGAACATTTTGACTGACGGTAATATCCCCGTGCGAACGCCAGAACTGTGTTATACGCGGCGTCAGCCAAAGCGATGACACAGCCGTGGTTGCACCGATAGTCAGTTGCGGTGTTTCATGGTTCGCCCGCAACTGGGAGATGACAATCGACAGGGACGTAAATCCCGCACTTAGGGCTTCCATCAATTCGCGCCCTTCAGGGGTCAAATTTACCAGCCTGTGGCCGCGTTCAAACAGACGGAACCCCAGATCCTGTTCCAGTGCTTTCACCTGATGGCTAATGGCACTGGTCGTGACGTTCAGTTCAGCCCCTGCCGCCTTAAAAGAACCGCAGCGTGCAGCGCATTCAAAAGTGGCAAGCATTTTAAGCGATGGCAGGTCATAATACTGTTGGGCCATAAGCGATCTTCGATGATTTAATTTCATGCAGGGGATACGAAATGATCCCAAAATGCAAGCGTTCTATCCATTGTTACTATGGCTTTTACGGTCCTAAACCGCTTTAAGCTTGACCAAAACAGTAACGCACGGCATCTGAACACTATGTTGATTTATAAAATACTGCGCAGCGATGAATGGGACACGTTTCAGACGACGGGCGAAACGCATGGGGCACCTGTTGATTTACACGATGGTTTCATTCATTTTTCCACAGCCGCGCAAGCCGCTGAAACGACTGCCAAGCATTTTGCGCAAGCGGACGGCTTGATGCTTCTGGCTTGTGCAAGTGGTAGTTTTGGAGATGCTTTGAAATGGGAACCTTCACGCGGTGGTGCTTTGTTCCCACATCTTTTTGCATCCCTGAAAATTTCAGATGTCATATGGGCCAAGCCGCTGCCCTCCGTTGACGGCCAACATCAATTTCCAAAGGATATGACATGAGGTTGATCGAACATATTGGTCTGGCTGCGGCTAACAGGATGGATCCGGAACTGGGCCATAAGCTGGCGATCAAGTCGCTGAATATGGGGCTTGTGGGGGGTAAAGGCCCATATACATCCCCGCGCTTGCGCTGCACATTGGCAGGGCTTGATCTGCCAAATCCCATTGGTTTGGCGGCAGGGTTTGACAAGAATGCTCAGGCCATCGCCCCGCTTTTGAAAACCGGTTTCGGCTTTATTGAAGTGGGGGCGGCCACGCCGGAACCACAAGACGGCAACCCAAAACCGCGCTTATTTCGCCTAAAAGAAGACCGTGCCTCGATTAACCGGTTCGGGTTCAATAATGACGGGATGCAGGTGATTGCCGATCGTCTGTCACGACGACCTAAAACAGGTATTGTCGGTTTGAACCTAGGGGCCAACAAAACCAGTTCGCACCGCGCCATCGATTATGTCAAAGTGTTAGAGCATTGCGGGCCGTTTGTGGATTTTGCCACCATCAATGTGTCATCACCGAACACTGAAAAACTGCGCGATTTGCAAGGTCGCAGTGCGCTGACCGCATTGGTTGCCGGAGTGATGGAAACCCGCGACCAGCTTGATATTAAAATCCCGATATTCCTGAAAGTAGCGCCCGACCTGACACCTGCCGATATTGAGGATATTTCCTATGTCGCGCGGATGTCACGGATTGATGCTGTAATCGCGACCAATACGACGATCACACGTGATGGCTTGATCAGTGGACACGCAGATAAAACCGGTGGTCTTTCGGGTGCACCGCTATTTGAGATGTCGACACGTGTGCTGGCACAGTTTTCCAACCAACTGGGCGATGAAGTACCATTAATAGGTGTTGGCGGCATTGCAACGGCAGAACAGGCTTATACCAAAATCAAGGCGGGGGCCTCTGCGCTGCAGCTTTACACGGCTTTGGTTTATGGCGGGTTTTCATTGGTCAACCGGATCGCACGTGGGCTAGATCAGCTGCTGGTGCAGGATGGGTTTAGCAATATTTCCGAGGCGGTTGGTATCGAGAAGGAAAAGTACAGATGACAGAACCAACAATTTGGCACAATCCAAGGTGTTCGAAATCCCGCCAGACACTGCAACTACTCAAAGACAGAGGCTTTGAACCTGTCATTGTGGATTATGTGAATACCGCACCAAGTCAGGCCGAGATCAGCGCGGCACTTGATCTGTTGGGACTTGATGCAATCAAATTGATGCGCACGGGCGACAAGCGATTTGCCGAATCAGGATTGTCAAAAACCGATACCACAGAAACTTTGATCGCCGCTATGGCCACACATCCGATCCTGATCGAGCGCCCTGTGGTCATTCACAATGGCAAAGCTGCCCTTGGACGGCCACCTGAAGCTGTATTGGATATTCTTTAGGATTTCCCGACGGAGGCTTCCAGCCCGGGGTATTTCCAGCCCAGTGTTATGCCGCGTGCAATGAAGAACAATAGCATGCTGGCCCAGAGCCCGTGATTGCCGTAAGACCCGAGTAAAGCCCAGAGGCTTAACATATACACAATCACAGAGATCAGCATCATATTGCGCATATCCCCCGTTCTTGTGGCCCCGATAAAAATACCGTCCAGCATCCAGCAGGCCACGCCCGCCAGAGGGGCTAAAACCATCCACGGCAAATATTGTCTGGCTTCCAATCGCACATCAGGAGCCGTGGTCATCACGTCGATGCCCCACCCGCCCAAAAGCCAAAAGCCTGAAGTCAGAACAATTGTGATGGCCCCGCCCCAAATGCTGGTCAGATAGACACTACGGCGAAATACCATCCGGTTTCGTGCGCCCAATGATTGCCCGATCAGGGCCTCGGCGGCATAGGCAAACCCGTCCATTGCATAGGCCGTGATATACATGAATTGCAGCAACACCTGATTGGCGGCCAGCGTGGTATCGCCAAAACGTGCACCAAGAAACAAAAACGATGTGAAAGCGGCTTGCAACATGACTGATCTTACCATGATGTCACCATTGACCACCGCCATGCGGCGCAGTTTGATGCGGTCGAAAATTTGCGTCCAATTGCGCCATAGCCCACCCGAAAAACCTGAACGTGATAGATACAACCCCAAGGCAAGTCCGCTCCATTCCGCTATGAATGTGGCGGCGGCCACGCCCTCGACACCCCAGTGAAATGTCAGCACAAAAAGCAAATCGAGAACGATGTTCAACCCGTTCATCCAGAACTGCAAGATCAGAACCGCACGCGTGCGTTCATGTGCTATCAACCAGCCTGTAATACCATATAAAGCAATGGCAGCAGGGGCCGAAAAGACCCTGATTTTTAGGTAAGTTACAGCCAGTGTCTCGACTTCGCTTGATGCAGGGGCCAATTTAAAGGCGGCCCAGAACAGTGGGATTTGCAACAGGATGATCGCAACCCCTGCCCCGATACCGATCATCAATGAACGCGATAATAGAGCTGCGGTTTCATTGCTGTCTTTTGCGCCAATGGCCTGTGCTGTAAGACCTGTCGTGCCCATCCGTAAGAAGCCGAACACCCAATAGAGGCTGGATAAAATAATCGCGCCAATCCCGACAGCGCCGATGGGGGCTGCCGCACCCAACTGCCCGATAACACCTGTGTCGACCGCCCCCAATATGGGCACCGTTGCGTTTGACAGAACGATCGGGATAGCGATGTGCAAAACACGTCTGTGGGTCAGTCTTTGGGCTAATTCAGCCATCTTTGGTTGGCATCAGGAAATGCCCTGTTGCTTGCGCTACAAGTTTGGTGCGATTATCCTGCCACGCTTCAACATGCACCGATGCATAGCGACGGCCCGAGCGGTTGATACGGGCGCGGGCATAAACGTCACGCGGATGACCAACGCTTAGGTAGTCGGTGGTAAAATCAATGGTTTTGGGCAGAGTGGGAAATGGCAGTGCGGCAATATCCGCACCGCTTAGTTTCTCCATCTCGATCTTGGCCCATATATCAGCCCATGCCAGCTCGATAATAGCGGCGGTTTCCAGAAAAGCAGCTGTCGCCCCGCCATGAATGGCAGGTACTGCGGGATTGCCAATCAGCATATCGGAATAGGCCATGAGTGCGGTCAGCTCGTCACCGCGACGCTCAAAGCTGATACCCATAAATTGGATATACGGCACAGTTTCCACAAGGCGCAACAATGCACCGTCGCGACGCTCTTTTATCACTTGTAAAGGTTCAGGTTTTTCTCGCATCACGCTGCCCGCCCTTTGCGTTTATGTGTAAAGGAAAACGCGCCTGTTGCAGTCGCGACAGGCTCATCCTTGCTTTCCGCCCATGTGACAACCCTGACAAAGGCCACGTTGCGGGTGACGTGAAAACAATGCGATTCCGCGTTGACCCGCAATCCCGGCTTGGCCGGGCGCATATAATCTATCCGCAAATCAAGCGTCACTGATGCGCCGCCATTATCAGGATGCATAAACACCGAAGCCCCGCCGCAACTGTCCATCAGGGCTGACACCGCACCACCATGGATCACACCGGTTGAAGGGTCACCAATCAGCCGTTCATCATAGGGCATCGACATGATCGCGTGTGACTCTTCCAGTAAATCCATACGCATATTCAGCTCTTTGCAATGCGGCAATGCGGTTGCGAAATGTTTTGCTATTTCTTTAGGTGAAACGGACATGTGGCCTCTGAGTTTCAATGAACGAGGCGTACCTCTTAGCCCCACTATTTCTGATGACGGAGATTTCGCAAGCCCTAATTACAACCCGATCCTGCAATAATTTCACATCAAATGTCTTGTTAACTTGAAATTATGCGTAAAATCCATAAACTTTACCAAATTGCGGAGTTGGTATGACCGATCAAGATAAACTGACACTCAAAGAAATGTGTGCAAAGTTCGATGTAACACCACGAACTTTGCGGTATTATGAATATATCGAGTTGCTTAAACCCGCCAAAAAAGGCCGAACCCGCCTGTTTGGTAACAAAGAAATGGCACGCTTGGAATTAATCCTCAGGGGCCGTAGATTTGGGTTTTCACTGGAGGAAATCCGGCAATGGCTGGAACTTTACGACCAAGACACCAATCATAGTAAGCAAATGGAAGCTTGGTTGGATTTATCGGAAAAGCAAGTCAAAGAGCTGGAATACAGGAAACTTCAGCTAGAAGAAACGATTGCAGAACTGAATAATCTTCGCAATCAAACGAAAGCGAATCTTACTAAATGACGTGACGTAAGTTACGCAAATCTTCATTTTTACTTGATAGGCCAGATACACTTAATTAGATGCCTCCCATCCAAACACAGGTGATCCATAATGGATAAGGTCATAACAATTCGCGAAATGTGCGATCAATTCCAGGTAACTGCCAGAACCTTGCGTTTCTATGAGGATAAAGAGCTTATTAGCCCAATAAGAAAAGGCCAAAAGCGTCTTTACACAAAACGCGAAATAACCCGCGTGAAACTTATATTACGTGGTAAACGTTTCGGCTTTTCGCTTGAGGAAATTCGTGAACTGCTGGATCTATACTATTTGGGAGACCAGCAAAAAACCCAAATCCAGCGAACATATGACCTTGGCAACCACCGTCTTCAAGAAATGCAAGCACAACGCAAGGAACTTGAAGAATCAATTGGTGAACTAAAAGAGCGTTTGCAGGCGGGCCTTGAATGGCTTCAGGCGAAACAGGAACCACAAAATCTGGAAGCATAAAGTCGCCAGATATGGCGCTGACTAAAACGAATAGTTAAATTTATCGATGTCATCTGCAAAGACAGTGCCGATGATATCTCTAGTTTGTGCATCATAATAACCAGTATAATCCTTATCCCTTATGGATTGGTTGTCATGGGGTATATCTGCCAGTTTCATGTCCAGCTGTTGTTCCAGGGCTTTTATATCCTGCTGCAAAAACTCCAACCGCAAATAGAAATTGCAACAATCCGCGCCATTGCAATCAGATATATAATTTTCAACAGCATCATTTTGCAGGCTTTGCCGCGTCGCAGGGTCAGATAAAAACTCTGAAAAACTATGATCATGGGCACATTTTACGGCAGGGTGGTCAAACTTTTGATCTTTTAACCAGTGATAATACGACACCATACGGTCCCACGGGTTGCGTATAATTGTGAAAACAAAATAGCTTTGAATTTGTTCTTGTGTAACCAGCCCATAGATATCTGTCAGTCTGGAATGTTTCCACAAATGACCCGATGTTTTAATATCCTTGATACGGTTACGCCTGTTGATGGCTTTAGGTGTATCACCGATTAAAATATCATCCTTCATTGCCTTGGCCTCTAATGCCAGACTTAAAGACGTGCCACCCGTTTTTGGAATGTGAACAAATATATATTTGCGCCGGTGTGATATGATCATAAGCAAAACTAGCCCGCAATGCATGCCGCCTCAACCATCAAATCAAGGCTGGCGAGGTTGCGTATTTCTGGCTATACTACCCGAAACAATAAGACCGCAAAAGGTCAGACAGGCGATGACTGCACTAGATAAATTCATACGGCTGGAAAGCCTTGGACTGTGGAAGCAAAGTGAAACCTCTCAGAAAAAAGAGGTTATTGTATCCTTTGGTAAAGCCAGCCTTGTCATGTCCGACAATAAAGACACTCCTCTAACCCACTGGGCACTCGGTGCTGTTGAGATAAGTGCCGCAAATGATGAAAGAGTGATTTATACGCCTGATAAAAACAGTTTTGAAACACTGGAAGTCAGTGATCCGACAATGAACCGCGCGATTAAAAAGGTGCGTAAATCAATACATAGGCCAAGATCCCAACGCGGCCGCATTCGCATACTTTCAACTGTTCTAACACTCATTTGTCTAAGCCTATTGACGGTATTCTGGTTGCCGACTGCACTTGCAGATTATGCAACGGATGTTGTGAGTGATGCCAAAGCCCGCGAAATCGGGGCGCAATTGTTGCCGCATATCACCCAATATGCAGGCTTGCCGTGTCAATCGGAACAGTCAAACCCTGCAATCAAAAAGCTGGAAGACCGTCTTATAGGATCAAAGGGAAATAGGTTATATATCGCAGATTTAGGGGCGCGCTATTCTATACATCTGCCGGGTGGCATTATCATGGCCAACCGCGTTTTGGTGGAAGATTTTCCTGACACTGATACTTTGGCCGGTTTTGTGCTGTTGGAACGCGCGCTACAAAAAGATGACCCGGCATTGCATGCATTGTTTTTAGAGGCAGGTCCGGTCACAACGCTTTCGTTTTTGATCACCGGCAATATAAATGATAAGGTATTGGCAACATTCGCAAAAAACCACATGACAAAACCTTTGGTTTTACCTGATGAAAATACTTTATTGGCGTTATCGAGGTCAGCCAATATTTCAATTGCACCGTTAGCAAAGACATTGAACAATAAAAAACTGCTTGGCGAAGATCCCGTTACAGGATCATACGATCCGATTTTAACTGATCCGCAATGGCTGGCCTTGCAGTCTATTTGCGAAGGTTAGGCATCCACCAGAACACCGTTTTCAAGTCGCAAAACCCGGTCCATTTGTTTTGCCAACTCCAGATTATGGGTCGCAATCAAGGCGGATAGCCCGGTTTCGCGCACCAGCTCCATCAATGCGTCAAATACCGTGTCGGATGTCGCAGGATCAAGATTACCCGTTGGCTCATCCGCCAGCAACAGTTTTGGTTTATTCGCCAAGGCCCTGCAAAATGCAACGCGTTGTTGTTCACCGCCGGACAGTTCTGAAGGGCGATGGGTTATGCGATCTTTCAAGCCGATTTTAACCAACAAACTTTGTGCATATTCATAGGCCTGTACCTTTGGAACACCGTTTGCCAGTTGTGGCAAAACCACGTTTTCCTGAGCACTAAATTCCTGCAAAAGATGATGGAACTGATAGATGAACCCAACATCCTGGCGCCGTGTCCGCGTACGACGGCGATCAGACTTGCCGGTTTGATCTGTTCCCGCAATAGCCACCGTGCCGCTGTCAGGCATATCCAGCAGCCCTGCGATATGCAGCAAGGTGGATTTACCCGCACCCGATGGCGCAATCAGTCCGACAACTTCACCTGCATTTATTGTCAGATCGATGCCGGACAAGACCGTGATCTCGGTTGATATACCGGAATGATAAGACTTCGAAATGCCTTTTAGGGTCAACACATCACTCATTGCGCAAAGCCTCGACCGGATTTAAGCGCGCCGCGCGCCGTGCAGGGAAAATTGTAACGGTAAATGACAGACCTAACGATAAAGCAATAGCACTTAGTACATCGCTAAGCACCAGTTTAGCCGGTAAATTTGATAATAATCGCGTTTCAGGGTCCCAAACTCCGCCACCTGCTATAGAATTCACCACATCGAATATCGGATCAATATAACTTGCGAATAAACACCCCAAAATCACACCGACAATCGTACCCACAACACCGATAGAGGCCCCGCAAATAAAGAATACGCGTAAAATAGAGCCTTCGGTTAACCCCATCGTGCGTAAAATCCCCACATCACGGGTTTTGTTTTTCACCAGCATAATCAGACCGGAAACAATGTTCATTGATGCCAACAGAACCAGAATGGATAGGATCACGAACATGATATTGTCCTCCATTTTCAGAGCATTCAAAAACGCACC
Source organism: Amylibacter sp. (assembly GCA_021775375.1). Lineage (GTDB taxonomy): Bacteria > Pseudomonadota > Alphaproteobacteria > Rhodobacterales > Rhodobacteraceae > Amylibacter. The sequence continues at coordinate 19,016 of JAJFHY010000132.1, forward strand.
GCTTGATTGCAACCATGTCCAAGTCAGGCTGCGCGGGCCGGCTGCCTGCATCAGACTGCCTGTCAGTTCGTCAACGCGGTCAGGATTTGCAACCATCACTTCAAATTCATCGACCTGCCCTTCCCGGTTGAAAAAGGATTGGGCGTCCACAAGCGGCATGTACAGACGGGTGCTGTCGATATCGTAACGACCAACCTGAAAAATATAGACCACATCATAGCTATTTACACGTGGGCTGGTGCCGAAAGCGGTTTTTACACCATCGGGTGAAATCAGGGTAATTCGATCACCAACAGCCAGTCCCAGCGCGCGCGCAACACCAGTACCGATTGCCACGCCTTTGTCGAAATCATCAATCTCGCCATAGCGTATTTCGGGGTTTGCGATCAAAGTCAGTGATTTTAAGTCTTTCAGTGTTTCGCCAAAGACCTGAACACCCGCGTTAGATCCGTTAAAGGATGCCATAACTTGTGATTTCACAATAGGAGCTGCACGTAGAACGCCCGGTATTTTTTCTAATTTCTCGCGTTTGGTCTCATAATCCGAAAACGTCCTAATAGTCACGCCTTGCGGATCCAGATGCGGTGATACATAGACCGTTGAATGCGCATTTGCGCCCAATATCGTATTGGTAAATTCTACACGGAAACCGGAACGCACGGCCAATGTCGCAATCAATGCAAACACTGCCAATGCGATACCAATCAGCGATATCCAAGTCATCACACTGACCCCGCCTTCACGGCGTTTTGCGCGGATATAACGCCATGCGATCATCCACTCGAATGCAGCAAAAGGTTTTGTCGTCCGGCTGCTCATAGTTCAACCTTTTTCCTTGGACGGCGGATCATATGCAGCAACCCTGCAAACAGACTATACCCCATAAGAAATCCGATACCGACAAACCCTGCCCCTTCAAATGTCAAAGGCACTGCCGGCTTAAAATCCTTTGCAGTACCATTTGCAATCTCACCGTCGCGCATTCGTGCCACATAGGCAAGCCTGCTGAATGCATTGGCATTTTCCAAGCGGGAATAATCCGAAGACAGTTTATCAAAGCGGTTGAATGTGCGGGTCATATCAGCTTGTCGTGCCTCTAAAAACTCACTGCCCGTCATCACTGACAAAGCCTGTTCCCGTGTGTAACCCGATGCATTTGCCGATGTGTCAAAATCAACAACTACAGTGGCTAATTCATCCAAGGCCCCGCCCATGCGTTGTACATATTGCGCCGAGTATTCGGGAAACTGCGAAAATGCCGCTGCTACCAGAATTCCACCCGTCAATTTGACAAGGTTGATCATTTACAGACTCGCGTATGTTTTCGCCAAGGCTTCCAATGCCAACTCCGGTGTCATCTCTTCACTGACACCCGTCTTGCGTGATGTCAGTTCAACCACACCGTTTTTCAAACCGCGCGGGCCAACCGTGATACGCCAAGGAATGCCGATCAAATCCATCGTCGCAAACTTGCCACCCGCGCGTTCATTACGGTCGTCATAGATCGGATCAAGTCCCAGAGCAGTGGCAGATTTATACAATGCTTCACACGCGGTATCGGCTTCTTCATCACCTTGCTTAAGATTAACGATACCCACACCGAACGGTGTCACACCTTCGGGCCAGATAATACCGTTATCGTCGTGGCTAGCTTCAATTATCGCCCCTAACAGGCGCGATACACCGATCCCGTGCGAGCCCATATGAACTGGCACAGGCTTACCGGTTTCATCCATGACTTTAGCCCCTAAAGGGTCTGAATATGTTGTACCGAAGTAGAATATCTGCCCGACCTCAATGCCGCGTGCGCTGCGTTGCCGGTCCTTTGGCACTTCGGCAAACAAAGCTTCGTCGTGGGTTTCGTCAGTGCGTGCGTAAAGCGATGTGAATTCTTCCAGTACACCCTGACACTGGGCTTTGTCGCTGAAATCAATATCACGTTCACCCATGCGGATATCTGTCACCGCTGCATCGTAAAAAACCTCGCTCTCACCCGTATCAGCCAGAACAAGGAATTCATGTGTGTAATCGCCACCAATCGGGCCACTGTCCGCACGCATCGGAATTGCCTGCAACCCCATGCGCTCATAGGTACGCAGATAACTGACCAGATGACGGTTATATGCGTGCAATGCGTCTTCTTTGGTTAGATCAAAATTATATCCGTCTTTCATATAAAACTCGCGGCCGCGCATCACACCAAAACGCGGGCGTATTTCATCGCGGAATTTCCACTGGATCTGGTACAACGTCAAAGGCAGGTCTTTATAACTGCTCACGTGGCTGCGGAAAATATCCGTGACCATTTCTTCTGCAGTTGGCGAGAACAGCATATCACGGCCATGCCGGTCTTTCATACGCAGCATTTCTTCGCCGTAGCCGTCATAACGTCCGCTTTCACGCCACAGATCGGCTGATTGCAGTGTCGGCATAAGAATTGCAATGTGACCCGCACGTGCCTGTTCTTCGTGCACGATATTTTCCAGTTTACGCAATACTTTGAAGCCCATAGGCAACCACGAATAAATTCCCGAGGCCACCTGTTTGATCATACCGGCACGCAGCATAAGGCGGTGACTGACAATCTGCGCATCCGCAGGGTTTTCTTTCAGGATGGGCAAAAAATAACGTGACATACGCATGTTGGCAGAACTCCGGCCTTGGGTTTTCAGTCTTCACTAATTCTCTATGGGAATTATCGTTGAAGGGCAATTATGAAACTTAATGTCCGCGTCCATTATTCCACGCGCATTTTTGCTGTTTTGCCAAGGGCTTTTGCCAGAGCACCCAATCGCTGCTCTACAACTTCCCCCATCAGGCCAACGCTTTGTTCATCAAGTACCAATTCCAAATTACCACCCTTCACACGCAACTGCCCCATATGTGCAACATCCGGCCCCCCAAGCATTGCACCCAATCGCATGGCACGACCCAATGCTTCGGCTTGTGCCTGATCTGCATCCGATAACAACTCATTCAGTTCGTCCAGTTTTTCGACCCGTGGTTTGTTCTTGTACCTATGGATCAAAGCCACTGCCAAAAAAATGCGCGCCTGATGATCAAGACCTGCCAGATTAGCCCGTGTAGCATAGTCAAAACTGGCTTCGGCACGGTAGCTTGGGTGGGCCGCCCATGTTACATCATGCAAGAGGCATGCGGCCCATATCAGACGCTTACGTTCTTCGGTTTCAGTCTTAAATAGCGGCTGCAGCCATGCGAATAAAGTTGTCCCAAACTCCTTAAAGCGTGCATTTGAGCGTTCAAAAAATTGACAGGCTTCTATCAAGGGATCGCGCCGTTGAATGCGCGGCGGCATGTTTTCATATAAAACGCCTTCGCGAATACCAAACGACGAAAAGATAATTTCTTTGGGTTTCACTTTCTTAAGCAATCGCAACAAAACCTGTGCCACAATTTGCACATAAGGCATACGATCCGATGCCACAGCTCCGGTTGCCGCTATTTGTTCAGGTTTGGCTTTGACGATCCATTGCAGCAACTCTTTCAAATCCGCCACAGGCAGGCTGTATTCGTTCAATACGTCAAGCGGGTAAGCTTTTAATGTCATATCCAGGCTGGCTATCGCGCGGATTGTGCCACCGATCATATACAAACTATCCTGCGTTTCGAAATCTTTTGTTAATTCAACCAGTTGTGCTTCAATATAGTCAGATAAAGCTGTTCCATTCCCGTTAAAGTTTTGCAGCTGTAATGGACCCAGACCAGAGGTTTTTGACAGATGCACTTCACCATCGCCAATTTGCGCCAGTTCCATCGAGGAACCGCCCATATCACAAACCAGACCGTTTGCGTGCGGTTGGCAAAAGAAGATGCCTTGCGCAGAAAGCGCACCTTCTTGTTCTCCGGTTACAACACGCAGTTTCAGGTTGGTTTCCATTAAAACATCATCACAGAATGCAGCACCGTCACTTGCATCCCTGACCGCAGCAGTAGCTACCGTATGAATGTGGGTGACACCCATGCGTTCCGCGATACCAACGAACCGTCTGATTGCATTCAATGCACGCTTTCGCCCTTGAGGGTGCAATTTTCCACTATCGGCAAGCCCGCGCCCCAAACCGCATACCACTTTTTCATTGAAAAACTGCAATGGTGCGCGCATGGCCCCATAATAGACCACCAAACGCACAGAGTTTGATCCCACATCTATTACTGCGGTTTTTTGAGGCTCAGCTATCATATCCATGCGCCAATTCCGGCACATCCTTGGCCCCTACTGATCCTCGTCCTGAAAGCGAAGGATGTTCCATAAAAAAGCGATGGCAATCAAATTGCCGTTTTCCGCCGGCTTCGTTCTTTTTATAGGTGCCGTCAGCGTGTAAAACCCATGAATTACTTTGATCCGCAAGATTGGCCGCCATAATCTGGCTCATGATTTGTGCATGTACGGTTTTATTGGTGATTTCCACCATAGTTTCCACACGTTTGCTCATATTACGATACATCCAATCTGCCGAGCTCATAAACACCCGCGCACCACTTGACGGTAACCCTGAGCCATTGCCAAAGCAGATGACCCGCGCATGTTCAAGATAGCGACCGACAATGGATTTGACCCTGATATTTTCAGACAAACCTTTAACACCGGGGCGCAGTGCACATATACCGCGCACCACCAGATCAATCTTTACACCCGCAAGCGATGCTGCATAAAGCGCATCGATTATTTCATCTTCGACAAGCGAGTTCATCTTTGCCCAAATCTGACCTTTTGTGCCGAACTTTGCCTCACGTTCGATCCGTTTCAACAGCTTTGGCTTCAAAGTGTTTGGCGCAATTGATAGGTTTTCCAAGCCGCGCGGCTCGATCCCGCCTGACACATAATTGAAAAACTTGGTCGCATCGCGGGCAATGGATTTGCTGCAGGTAAACAAAGACAAATCAGTATAAATCTTTGCGTTCAAAGGATGGTAATTCCCCGTACCTAGATGATTATATGCAATTAAATCATCACCCTCTTGGCGCAAAACAGTAGAGACTTTCGCGTGGGTTTTTAAATTTGGAACTCCGTAAACCACCTGAACACCGGCTTGCTCCAGAAGTTGTGATTGGCGGATATTGGCAGCTTCATCAAAGCGGGCTTTTAGTTCAACCATTGCGGTTACATTTTTCCCCGCACGCGCAGCTTCGATTAAAGCGTCAACAATCGGCGACTCGAATGATGTGCGGTACAAGGTTTGCTTGACCGCCAAAACATACGGGTCACGCGCAGCTTGTCTAAGGAAATCAATCACAATATCGAAAGATTCATAAGGGTGGTGTAATAGCATATCTTTTTGCCTGATCGCGGCAAAAATATCCCCACCGAAATCACGTAATCTCTCTGGTTCACGTGGATGGTAATCTGCCCATAAAAGGTCCGGGTGCCGTTTTGAAATTATATCCGAATAGTCCGCCAAATTCAGAACACCGTCGACGGACGCAATACCCTCTTCACTTACCCCACATCCCGATTGCACGACTTTACGCAGTTTTGTTTTCTGGCATTCAGACATAAACAACCGGATAACCCCGCCGCGTGATCGTTGCTGAAGCGCAGTTTCAAACTCGCCAAACAAATCATCTGCATCTTCGTAAATTTCAATATTGCTGTCACGTAACAGGCGAAATGCAAAATGCTCGATTACTTCGCATTTCGGAAACAGCATTCCCAAAAACATATCTAAAATGTCTTCGATCAAAATAAACCGGGTTTTTCCGTTTTCAAACGGCTCCAGTATATACGCGGCCTTTACATGAATAGGGACCGGTAGCAGTACATCCATTGGCTCGGATGCTTTGGGGCGCATCAAACGGTACGCCATTGTCAGTGTGGCATTTGGCACAAACGGAAACGGATTTTTCACATCCACCCGCATTGGCCGCAACAATGGCAGTACACTGTCCAGATATTTCTTCTCTAACCAGTCACGTTCATCTTGGGTTAAATCATCCGGTTTGGCACGCTCAATGCCTTTTGCAGCCATCGCTTTTTCTAAACCACGCCAACAGACTTGTTGTTGCTGTACCATCACGTCAATTACGCTGGCCATTTCAACCAGCTGTTGCTCGGGTGTACGCCCGTCAAGTGTCGGGTTGAAGTTTTCCGAACTTACAAGACGTTCTAGTCCTGCAACGCGGACAATAAGAAACTCATCAAGATTTTTAGCCGAAATCGACAACATTCGCAGGCGTTCCAATAACGGGATTTGTTCGTTCTCGGAAACCTCTAAAACCCGCGTATTAAACGCCAACCATGACAGTTCACGATTGAAAAACCTGTCCGGGCCATCGCAATGCTCAAGGGCCAACAGAGGGGTTGAAACTGATGTTTTATTTAAATAATCGGCGTTTACCATCTATTCGTCCCGTGCCAGCATATCTTCCAGAACGCGCCCTGCAAGACGTTTCGTGACCGGCTTTTGTCCCTTTAAAGAAGCCCTATCCAGTGCCCGCACCAATTCACCGGCAAAAGCGAATGATCTGTCCATGCGCTTGACGATATACTCAATCAATGTTGGCTCAAGAATGATTTGCCGATCGGAAAACAATTTGATCAACAACACAGACAAAAGCATATCATCCGGTGCGGATAAACTGGCCAGTTGTGTTCCTGACAAACGGCTTGCAAGATCAGGCAGTTTTATATTCCACGAACCAATACTGTCAGCCCCGGTTATCAACATCGGATGACGGGTTTCCTGCATCAGATTGTGCAGATGAAACAGGGCGGCTTCCCCGTGTTCGTTTTGAGCCAGTAAATCAGCATCCTCAACAACGACAGGCTGCTCGGCCAAAGTTTCCAACCGTTCATAGGCAAGCACTTTTGCGCTGACTACAATTGCCCCTGCATCTTCGGCCCATATATGCGCCAGATGTGATTTTCCCGACCCTTTCGGGCCACATAAAACCAATTTACCCAATGGCCAGTTTTGCCAATCCTCCATGATCCGCACAGCCACGTCATTTGACGGGGAAATAAAGAAATCTTCCCGAACAAATGCTGTTCTCGTCGGCAGATCAAAGATTAATTGTTCGGGCATATGAATTACTTTGCTCCAGGTTTCTTTGTCTTTGCTTTAGCATTTGAAGGCTGTTTGCCTATATACAGTTTACCCTGCAAATACTGTCCAATGCCAAAGCGAAAGAAAACACCCAGACAGGCCGCGACGGGTACAGCTATCAGCATTCCGGCAAACCCCATAAGGCTACCAAATGCAGACAGTGCAAACATTAGCCATACGGGATGTAATCCAACAGAACCGCCAACCAGTTTTGGTGTCAGGAAATTCCCCTCTACCATTTGCCCAGCCACGAATATTATTGCAACCGCAACAATCCATACCGGTGCCCCCCAGAATTGAAACAGTGCAAGGCCTATTGCCAGAGTACCCCCAATGACAGAACCGACATAAGGGATAAAGGTGAACAATCCCGCAATCAGGCCAACAACCAAGCCAAATTCCAGCCCCACCAACATCAATGCAATCGCGTAAAACGAGCCCAAGATCATACAAACCGTAAACTGTCCGCGCACAAAGCCTGCCAAAACCGTGTTCACATCACGGGCCAATCCACGCAATGTGTCCAGATGCTCGCGTGGTAACCAGCTATCTATAACCGCTATCATCCGATCCCAATCCAGCAACATGTAAAATGCTACAACCGGCGCAACGACAATAAATATCACAGCATCGATGATTGAAAACGCCGAGGCCAAAGCCGCATTTGCAAAGGCTCCTGCCTGACCCTGCATGGTATGGCCGAATGATTGCAAAGCCCGGTTTATAGAAGAGCCTTCTTCCATAATACTTGGATATTGATCAGCCAGAAATTTTTGCAATTGCGCTAAATAGGCGGGCGCCGCTTTCACCAAAGCCACGGCTTCCTCTATCAGCATTGGCACAATCAATATCATCAAAAGAACCGCTATGATAAGGGCCGTAAATGTGATTGCCACCGTGGCAACCGCACGGCTTAAGCCCAGCAGTTCCAAACGATCCGCAACGGGATCCAAAAAATAGGCAATCGCCATGCCCGCCACAAAGGGCAATAGCACATTACCCAAGCCCCACATGACCAGCAGAAATATGGCACACCCAATGCCCCAGTAACTAGCTTGTTGTTTGATTGTCAGCGCCATAACCCACCTGGAATTTCTGTTTATCCCTTGTCCAACAGGATGGGCAGGATTGCAAGTGTTGGATGGTCTTGTTCCTTGATGGAAAACCGTTCATACCTGCACCAAATCAGGAGATATATTATGGCCAAAACCCGTATGGCACATGAATTTGGCATGGGCAGCTCGTTGCGCCGCACCGATTATACCGAGGCTGCAATGCGCGCACTTAAAGATGCGCTTTGGCACAATTCGCTTAGTATCGCGCCCGCTTTTGGCTTTGCAAAAGAAGCGATGATTGTCGATGTCGAGATTGCTGTGCAAAAACCTGATGAGGTGGATTGTGCAAAACTGGCCGAAATCCTGCCTTACGGGCAGGTCAATGTTACGGCCTCTGCGGGCGGTTTGGACATTGCTAAACCGGATGGCAGCGGCATCACAGTGATAGCGCATGCAGCCGTTATCGTATCTTTTGATATGGAGGCCGCATCATGAGCATGGAGCGCATTATTCTGGAAATGGGAAGCGGCAATGATCTGTATGGTCAGGATTATACCAAAGCGGCACGCCGTGCAGTGCAGGACGCTTTGCACCACAGTTCACTGGTTTTCTTTCGCTCACTGGACATCGCTGCGGCTGATATGGTCGTAAAGGTCACCATTGGTGTGCAGGAACCGGATAAGGTTGATGCATCCATTGTGCAGGCAGACCTGCCACGTGGCAAAGCCGAAGTGCAGGTGGTTTTTGGTGGGCAAAACGTGGTGGATACCGAAAATGAAACCACATCCGTCATCGCCACCGCCACAATTGAAGCATTTGTGGATGTAGATCAGTCTAAGTGGAAATTAAGCAAACCCGTTTAACCACGCGAAACGCCCCGTCACCATGATCTGGCTGGCGGGGTTTGCGGGTATGTTCCGTGTATCTGTTATAAAGTAGGTGGCGCCACCATTGTGGTTGTATAGCCTGAACAAGGGGTGTTGGGCCTTGCGCCTAATTTAACGTTGTTTCGGCGGTTCCCTCAATTGACGCTGTTACCCGCCTTTTGAGAACCCGTTAACCACTTTTGTCGACATGGGTGTTATAGCTTGGAAAGGGTTAGGGAGATGTTAGGCGGGCGGGCGGTACGCTTAACAAATACGCAATGGATGGACTGAGTCTAAAGTTGCTTTGTTCATCACCAAGAGTAAGCTATCTAAGCGTGTATATTTGCAAGATTGCCAGTGTCGCTCTAAGCTGCAAGAAAACTTAGCTCATTGTAGAGGGGAGTATGATCTATGACCGCATTCGTTATTGGCCAAATGCATATTCACAGTCACGACTGGAAGGAAGAATATTTCGCAAAAATTCCACAGGTTGTTTCTGACAACAAAGGCAAATTTCTTGTTCGCGGTGGCGACCCAGAGCATTTGGAAGGTGACAATCAGTTGCCGGATGCGGCTTTCGTAATTGAATTTCCCGACAGAGATCACGCCAGAGCCTTCTGGAACTCAGATGAATTTCAATCACTCGCGGTTTTGCGACGTTCCGGTTCAACGCTCAATTCTATTCTGGTCGATAAACTGCCATAAGTGAACGACAACTCACCCCCTTAAACAAACTGCTCCCGAATAAGCCGTTCTTCCAGTCCGTGTCCGGGGTCAAACAGAATGCGGTGGGCGACGTTCGGTTCGTTGAAAATCTCGACCGACAACACGTTCAAGGCTTCCTTGCCATCCGCGACCGCTGATACCGGTCGTTTTTCAGGCTCCAGTACATCAAAACGCACCTTGGCCGACATCGGCAGCAATGCCCCGCGCCAACGACGCGGGCGAAATGCCGCCATTGCCGTAAGTGCCAGAATATCAGCCCCAATCGGCAGGATCGGCCCGTGTGCGGAATAGTTATATGCCGTGGACCCCGCAGGCGTGGACACCAAAGCCCCGTCACAAACCAATTCCGCCATGCGTTCGCGACCATCAACCGATATACGCAGCTTTGCCGCTTGCGGCCCGCTGCGCAGTAATGAGACCTCATTGATTGCAAGGGCTTCTATATTGTTACCATCAGCACAATGGGCTTGCATCTTTAGTGGATGGATTACGGCTTCTTCCGCTTCTTCCAGTCGCTCCAAAAGGTCACCATCATCATATGCGTTCATCAAAAAACCAACCGAACCACGGTTCATTCCGTAAACAGGGGTCGGCAGATATTGGGTTTCATGTAATGTCTGCAACATCAGACCATCCCCCCCCAGCGCAATGATCACATCCGCCTTATCCAGTGGAACATTGCCATAACGTGCTGTCAGCACATCCAGCGATGCTATGGCCTGATCGGCACGTGACGCCACAAAGCTTATTTTTTTGCCACTCATCCGTAGCCATCCTTTGGTTACACCCAGAAATACGCCGTACATGATGCCGCGCGTGTCGCATTCTCTCTTACATAAACAAATCCTTTCGAATAGGACAGACCCAGATTTAGACGTCTTTCAGGAGTAACAGACATGACAGCAGCCCGCGACGCAGGTTTTTTCACAGAAGAGCTTTCTTCCCGTGACCCCGAAATATTCGGTGCAATAACCGATGAATTAGGTCGTCAACGCGACGAGATCGAATTGATTGCATCTGAAAACATCGTATCTCGTGCCGTAATGCAGGCTCAGGGCTCGGTAATGACCAACAAATATGCCGAAGGATATCCGGGACGTCGCTATTATGGCGGTTGCCAGCATGTCGATGTGGCCGAAAATCTGGCAATTGATCGCGCCAAACAACTGTTCGGTTGTGAATTTGCCAATGTGCAACCCAATTCCGGTTCACAAGCAAACCAAGGCGTGATGCAAGCCCTTATCAAGCCGGGCGATACCATTTTAGGTATGAACCTTGCCTCCGGCGG
>JAJFHY010000133.1 GCA_021775375.1 Amylibacter sp.
CTGACAGACCGATATGTTGATGTCCGTAGCCGAGAAATACATTGTCAGCCTTCGGGCTGATGCCAATTACAGGAAGGCTGTCAACTGTCGCTGGCCGATGTCCCATCCATTCATCAATTCGATCGTATGTCAAATCTGGAAAAAGGGTTGCCATTTGTTTTTTCAACAGTTCAACCGGCGCTGTAGAAGCCGGATTATTCAAACCACCAAACTCAATCACGCCCGCACAGCGCATACGGCCATCCATTGAATTGACGACAAACTTCCCGCCAGCCACCATCAAAGGTGAGCGAAGCGTGATTGATGGGTTCACAAATTCGATGTGATATCCGCGTTCGGATTCCATCGAAACTGTAATTCCAAGCGCTTTTTCCCAAACACTACTCCATGCCCCTGTGGTCAGAACATATGTGTCGGCTTTCAGAGTGTCGTCCGTTGTCAAAATTCCTGAACAATGCCCGTTTTCAATATCAAACCCTGTCACCTCTTTGGTCAGAACCACCCCGCCGTTGGCAACAAAATGTTCAGCCAGTTTTTTTACATAGGCACCGGGATCTTTAATCCTGCCGTGGTTTTTGCACTGAACGCCATAGCCAAACCGCCCTTTTAAAGATGGGTCGTAGTCTGTCATTGCTTCAGCATCCATTTGAACAAATTTAGCACCGCGACGTTCCCTGACACCCCATCCAAAACTATCTGCATCAAAAGCTGATTTATCAGCATAACCAAATAGATAGTCGACTGTATCAATGTAGTTTTCAGCGCCGGTTCCCTTGGCCAATGCCAAGTGCTGGTCAGGCGCATCGTGTAACAATTCGCACAGCCCTTTAGAAATACGCTCTACCGACTTTGCATTAGCGTGTTTCATATATTTCCACAAAAACGGGATCAATTTAGGAATATAAGCCCATTTCAGGAACAGCGGCTGGTTTGAGCTGAGCAGCATTTTCGGGGCTTTTTTGAACAATCCGGGAACCGTTACGGGCACCAATGAGCCGGATGATAATACACCTGCGTTGCCAAAGGATGCACCTGCCGCAGGGCCTTCTTTATCTATCAATGTCACGGCATGCCCATCTCGCTGCAACCACAAAGCAGTGGACACACCGACAATGCCGGCGCCAATCACCAATACGTGCTTATGTTCAGATGATTCCAAGCTTATCTCTCCCTTCAGGGATATTTGCTTGACTAGAATATAATATCAAATACTAATATTTACGAAGAACATCAGAAAAAATGATATGCGGTATAGACCCCTTCAAGCACTCCATTCGGTTATTGAAACCGGCACCGTGACGGCCGCCGCCCAAAGCCTTGGGATTTCACAACCTGCGATCAGCAATCTATTGGCACAATTGCAAGACCAGACCAAACTGAAGCTTTTTGAACGGGAACGCGGGCGTCTGGTTCCCACGCCCGAAGCAAAGATACTTTACCGCGAAATTGATACGGTTGTGCGCGGATTAAGCCAAGTCGAGTTGGCCATTGCCAATTTGCAAAACCAGCGAATTGGAACCTTGCAGGTGGTCTGCACCCATGCTGTTTCATTTGGCTTTATGACAGGTGTGGTCAGTGACTTTATAAATGAACACCCCAACGTCGATGTTTCATTTCAAACCAGATATTCCAAAAATATCCAACAGTGGGTAGCCTCTGGTCTGGCTGAAATCGGTATCAGCGAATTGCCAATACTCGATGACAGCCTTGATTGGAAACAGATGCGGTTTTTGTGCCAATTGGCCATTCCGGAAAACAGCCCATTGGCTGATCTGGATGAACTGGGTCCGGAAGATTTGGACAATGTACCGTTCATTGCCATGGGTGAAGATCATATGATCAATTCGCGTACCAAAGAATTATTTCTCAAAAGCAACAGCCGTCTGAGAGTGAAATGCCAATCGCATTTGTTTCGATCATTACTGGAATTTGTAAAATCGGGAATGGGGGTGTCATTGATTGACCCCTTCACTTTGGCACATGACGATGGTGTAGGTTATGTCGTGCGCCCGTTTCGACCAAACGTCTATCTGGATCTGGCGTTGATCAAACACAAAACCCATGCAATCTCTGTATTGGGCGATAATTTTTACAACAGCGTATCTGAAAAAATGACTGCAATTTCAGTCAATCACTGATCTTAGTTTGAAAGTGGTTCACCCTTTGTCAAAGAACCCCAAATGTGGCTTGTTCAGCCCATACTTCACCGCGCCCGCACCAAAACGCCCGTTGATATTGTCCATGATTTCCCCCAACTTTTCACTTGCGTTCGCTTTACCCGCATCAAGCGGTAACAGCATCTCACCGGAACGCCGCTCCAGGGTTTGAACCCCGCCCAGATGAATGCCTATACTGGCAATCCTTTGGGGTCGGCGCGCATCATACATGCGTCGCCAAAGCCGTTTGTTCAGATTAAGAAACAACAGCGTGTCTTGGGTCGGGTGGGATTTAAGACTGCCCTTCCAACCGCCCTCTGGCTCGAACCGCATGAATATCGAGAACTGTGTCGCTGTATAACCATCACGCCGCAAGCGGTGACCGGATTTTTCAATCAACCAGCGTGACACCAGATAGGCGTTATTGATGGTTTTATTTTCAGGCGACAGAACCTTCGAGTTGCCGTAGCCGTTGCGTTTGGTTTCCAACAGCGGGATATCCTCGCCCTGCAACGCACGCACAAAGCGCTCGCCCTCCACCGAGCGCCAAATCTGGCGGGCATGTCTTGGATCAAGATTGTAAAGTGCCGGTATATCCCAGATATGCGCGCCCCAAAGCCGCGCTTTGATCCCGCGTGAGATGCCCGGCAAATCATCAAGCTGCATATGGGCCAGCGCGTCCGGCATATTGTCCCGCGACAACCATTGCAGCCCGTCAGGTTTTTCCAATTTACCCGCGATCTTGGCTAACAGATGGTTGGGACCGATACCTACCGAGAACCGCATCTGTGAACCGACATTGGCCCGCACAGCAGCCTTTAGCTGCTTGGTAAGCGCAACCGCCGCTTCAAGCCGCGCCGTCGTACCACCAAGTGCTATTTGAAACTCATCCACCGACCGGATGCGCTCCAGTTCGGCATATCTGTCCAATACGGCGGCTATCTTTTGATTAACCCGTACATAAAGCCTGTGGCGGCTGGGCCTGAATACGATGTTGGGGCAAAGCCTGCGGGCCTCATAAACCCGTGTCCCTGTTTTCACCCCGAACGCCTTGGCCTCATAGCTTGCCGCCACCACACAGCCGCTTTCGGCCTCTACCGCTGTGATTCCCACAGGCTTACCGCGCAAGGACGGGTCAAGTTGCTGTTCAACGCTGGCGAAAAAACTGTTCATATCAATATAGAGCGTGCGGAATTCTGTCATAACCTACATTCTGTGGCTGGTATTTCGGATTCTAATGTTCCTATTATGTTCTCATCATGGACAAGAAAAAACAACTCGGAAATGTAGCCTTTGGCGGCAATTGGTCAGAAGAAATTCTGATACTGGATGAACTGCACTCAATTTTGGACGTAATTGATACGGCGATTGACGAATGTATGGACCGCGATGTCGAGGATGAAGAGCTGCACCAAGCCATGCTTTATGTGCGCAAGAACGTAGAAAAAGGCCCGATGCTGTGTGTGGCGTTCTTCAAGGCCCTGAAGATCGAGAACCAGAGCTTGCGCCACGAACGGCTGCAAGAGGTTGGGGAGATGATTAAGTTGTGGGCTGGGGTGTGATGCATGATTGTTTGTTGTTATAAACGAAGCTTAATCAAAATTGAGAGGTAAAGATATGTTCAATTACACAATTGAAATCGCCCTAAAAAGTGGATCAATTCTAGAAATATGGGGAACTGAAACAGAACGGCAGTTACTATTTCAGCAATTCAGCGATCACATTCAAGACCCTGCTTCAACCGTCTTTATTGGTGGCACATATGCTAGTAGTGATGGTGACTTACGAATTCTTGCAAGCGATGTTACTGGAATAGCTTCGGTGAAAACATAGGCTAACCCCATGTGTGGAAGATTTGCCCAAGCGAAACTGGATTGGCCCAGTTATTTTGAACTGTTCGGCGATATGGAACCGCCCAACCTTCCCGTATCCTTCAACATCAAGCCAACCCAAGACATTGCTATGGCCTATATACGTGACGGGGAAATCATAGCCTTGCCCGCCCGTTGGTGGTTTGTCCCGCATTGGCACAGGGGCAGCGTCAAGGATTGGAAGGCAACCACCTTTAATGCAAAGATTGAAACGGCCTATGAAAAGCCCACGTTTCGCACGGCTTGGCAGCATAACAGATGCATCATTCCTGCCACGGGGTATTATGAATGGACAGGGCCAAAGGGCAGCAAGCAACCGCATTACATCACGGTTGAACAAAACGCGCCTGTGTTCTTCTTTGCGGGGCTCTATTCAACATTGGGGGATGGGTTGCAAACCACCACAATCATGACAACACAAGCCGCGCCCGAGATTGCAGGATTGCACCACCGTATGCCTGTGATACTGCCGGCGGAACAGATTGCGCCTTGGATGGCCTGCGAAGACGGGGATTATGGCTGGACGGATGGCTTTAAACATCATCCTGTTAAACCTTTTGGCATCAAAGATGATGGTGCCGAATTGATAATACCATAAGACTATATTGTTTTAATTGGTGACACATATAAACTTATGCCCAATATGGCGATAAGTATAATCCGGGTTTGGGCCCGTTCCAGAAAGAATGTATATGACCATTGATCTTGCTAATTTACGTAAATGGATCGGCTCTAGCGAAAGCCGTCGTGAAAGGATTACAGCCTTTGCATCAAACGCACTGGCCGCAACGCTAAATCGTGACGATGCCACATACGAAGATGGTTCTGTTCTGCCCCATCTTTGGCATTGGTTGCATTTCTTATCCATTACACCACTTGATAAAACCGGGCCGGATGGCCATGCCGCACGCGGTGATTTTCTACCACCTGTGCCCTTGCCCCGGAGAATGTGGGCCGGCGGGCGATTTCGATTTTACGCGCCTTTGCATATCAATGCGATATTGCGCAAAATCTCCACCGTAAATTCAGTAACCCACAAAACCGGACGCAGTGGTGATTTGGTCTTCGTAACAGTTCTGCATGAGGTGTTTGATGATAATATCAAATGTTTAGAGGAAGAGCATGACATTGTGTATCGTGCCGCCGCACGCGCAGGTGATACGACACCAACACCGCCAACCGCGCCAATAGACAGCGCTTTTTCCCGCAAGATTGATCCCGACCCGGTGTTGCTGTTCCGCTATTCCGCACTGACCTTCAACAGCCACCGCATCCATTATGATCAACCTTATGTAACGGACACCGAAGGCTATCCGGGTCTGGTTGTGCATGGGCCATTGATAGCAACGCTATTGATGGATCTATTACGTGAGAATATGCCTGATGCGCAGGTCACAGGTTTTAGCTTTCGTAATCTTTCACCACTTTTTGACACTGATAAAATTTCCATTCACGGCCAACCGCAACAGGATGGCGCGATCCGCCTCTGGGCACAGAAATCCGATGGTGCAATGGCGATGGATGCCACCGCCACTTTGCATAAGGTATAGTTAAATGACAAAACAACACCAAGATATCCGCGATGCCATCAGCGCCCTGTGTGCAACATTTCCACCTGAATATCACCGTGGAATTGATCGCGAACACGCCTATCCCGAAGCCTTTCTCGATGCACTGACAGAAGCAGGATGGCTGGCGGCTTTGATCCCGGAGGAATACGGTGGCTCCGGGTTGGGATTGTCCGAAGCCTCTGTCATCATGGAAGAGATTAACCGTTCAGGTGGTAACGCCGGCGCATGCCATGGCCAGATGTATAATATGGGCACGCTTCTGCGGCATGGATCCGATGCGCAAAAGCAAGAATATCTACCAAAGATTGCTACGGGTGCGCTGCGTCTGCAATCCATGGGTGTGACTGAACCCACAACTGGAACCGACACGACAAAAATCCGGACGACTGCTGTGAAAAAGAATGATCGCTATGTTGTAAACGGGCAAAAAGTATGGATCAGCCGTATTCAACATTCCGATCTGATGATCCTTTTGGCCCGCACCACGCCGCTAGCCGACGTGAAACGTAAATCCGAGGGCATGTCGATCTTTATCGTTGATCTGAAAGATGCGATCGGCAATGGAATGGAGGTCAAGCCAATCCCCAACATGGTAAATCACGAAACAAATGAGTTGTTCTTCGACAATCTGGAAATTCCGGTGGAAAACCTGATCGGAGAAGAAGGCATGGGTTTTCGTTATATCTTGGACGGGCTAAACGCCGAACGGACGTTGATCGCGGCAGAATGTATTGGCGACGGGCATTGGTTTCTAGACAAGGTAACAGCCTATGCCAAGGAGCGTACTGTGTTTGGTCGCCCCATCGGCCAGAACCAAGGCGTGGCATTCCCCATCGCCGAAGCAAAGATAGAAATTGAAGCCGCCGACCTTATGAGATGGGAAGCGTGCCGCCGATTTGATGCCCACCAACCTTGCGGTGAGCAGGCGAATATGGCTAAATATCTGGCCGCC
Organism: Amylibacter sp.; assembly: GCA_021775375.1. Taxonomy (GTDB): domain Bacteria; phylum Pseudomonadota; class Alphaproteobacteria; order Rhodobacterales; family Rhodobacteraceae; genus Amylibacter. Next base: position 6,551 of record JAJFHY010000133.1, read on the forward strand.
AAGGCAAGTTGGGAAGCTGCAAATGCCTGTCTGCAATTCCATGGCGGGTTTGGCTTTGCCACTGAATATGATGTTGAGCGCAAATTCCGCGAAACCCGACTTTATCAGGTGGCACCCATATCCACCAATCTGATCCTGTCCTATGTCGCCGAGCATGTGCTTGGCCTGCCAAGGTCGTTCTGATGCGCCCGCTCGATGGTATCACCGTTGTATCGCTGGAACATGCGATTGCGGCACCCTTTGCAACACGTCAGTTAGCTGATCTAGGTGCGCGCGTTATCAAAATAGAACGCCCTGTTACGGGCGATTTTGCGCGGCATTATGATAGCCGCGTTAAGGGTTTGGCTTCGCATTTTGTCTGGACGAACCGATCAAAAGAAAGCCTTGCGCTGGATGTCAAACATCCAATTGCCGACGCGGCTGTCAAGCGGTTGATCGCGGGGGCCGATGTACTGGTGCAAAATCTGGCACCCGGTTCCGCTGAACGTTTGGGCTTGTCCTATGACGCATTGAAAGCGTCAAACCCCCAGCTGATCGTCTGCAATATTTCCGGCTACGGCGAAGACGGACCGGATCGTGACCGCAAGGCCTATGATCTTTTAGTGCAGGCCGAAGCAGGTTTTTTGTCAATCACAGGAACCGACGATACACCGTCCAAAGCTGGATGTTCTATCGCAGATATTGCCGCCGGAATGTATGCCTATTCCAGCATTCTGGCAGCCCTGATCCAACGCGGGAAAACCGGTGAGGGTTGTTCAATTGATGTGTCTATGCTCGAGGCGATGGTCGAATGGATGGGCTACCCGATGTATTACGCTTATGAGGGCGCAACACCGCCCGCCCGTAACGGTGGCAGCCACGCCACGATCTATCCTTATGGTCCTTTCGCAGCAGGGGATGGTCAGGTTGTAATGCTTGGTTTGCAAAACGAACGCGAATGGAAGGCATTCTGCGAAAAGGTTTTGCTCAACCCGGACCTTATGGCAGACCCGCGGTTTGCCTCAAACGCCCAACGTGCCGAAAACAAAGTGGACCTACGCGATATTATTCTGACGGCGTTCTCGGATTTGAGCGGCGCAGCCGTCATCGAAAGACTAGACCAGGCCGGCATCGCAAACGCACGGATGAACGACATGGCGGGTGTCTGGAACCACCCCCAGTTACGTGCCCGTGATCGTTGGGTCGAAGTGGACAGCTCTGAAGGACCACTACGCGCACTTTTACCGCCCGGTCGCACCGATGCATTCACACCCCGCATGGATCCGGTACCCGATATTGGTGAGCATAGCCGTGAAATCCTAGAGGAATTGGGGCTGACAGCAAAAGATATTGCAGAGCTAGAACAACAAGGTGCCATATGACCGGGATCAACTTGAGCACGGCACGGAGTTACCTGTTTGTCCCTGCAGACCGGCCTGAACGATTTGAAAAGGCACTAAAGTCCGGTGCAGATATTGTCATTATCGACCTTGAAGACGCAGTCAGGCCAGAGAACAAAAAGATGGCCCGAGATTGCCTGTCCGATTGGCAACAAACTGCCGCTGCAGGATCTGTCTGTTTGCGGATCAATGACGTTGGTCACCCGGATAGTGAACATGATTTGCGGCTTGCCGTGCACCCAACAATTGCAGGCGTAATGCTTCCGAAGGTGGATGGGGCGAGTTGCTGCACGATGATTGCAAAAGAGACGCACAAGCCCATTCTAGCGCTGATAGAGACTGCGCGTGGGCTTAAGGCTGTTCATGAGATTGCCGAAGCGGGTGTTCACAATCTTATCCTTGGCACCATAGACTTGGCATTGGATCTGAATATCGATCCACACTCTCAGGAAGGGTGTTTTGTGCTTGATCAAGCGCGAACTTCGTTACGGATTGCATCCAGTGCTGCAGGTTTGAATGATCCAGTGGATGGCGTGCATACGAATTTAGATGATCAGCCGGGTTTGATCGCTGCTGCAAAACACGCAAAGGCATTTGGATTTGGCGGCATGTTGGCAATTCATCCAAAACAGACAACAGCAATCAACCTTACAATGGCTCCGACTGCGGATGAGGTGAATTGGGCAACCCGTGTGATCAGTGTCGCTTCCCTGCCCGATCAACATGGCGCATTTCTTCTTGATGGCCGCATGATCGATGCTCCCATAATCGAAAAAGCCAAACGGATATTGCAAAGTTCAAGGGGAAGTGAAACATGTTAACGAGGGCGATAACTGTGTCTTGCGGAAATCTGTTGTGAAAAACACGCGACAAAATACATCACTCTTGATGGACATTGCAAACTGGGCCACCAACCCGCGATTACAATTTACAGAGCTTGCAATCCACGAGGCCCGTTTGTGTTTTATCGACACAATTGCTTGCATGACGGCAGGTGCAAACCAGCCTCCGGTTCGGAAAGCTGCTAACGCTATGCAGCAAGCTGGGGCAACAGGCAATTCGCAAACTGTTCTTTATGGCATCTCACTTTCAGCACCCGCAGCCGCACTGGTCAACGGAACAGCCGCTCACGTGCTTGATTATGACGATTACGAAATCCCCGGTTCAACCCACCCCAGCGCTGCAATAATCCCTGCATTATTGGCCAATAATGATTTATCACAATCAAATTACGGGCAAGTTATGGCTGGATATTTGGTGGGTTTCGAAACCATTGTTCAGATTGCACAAGCATTGGGGGGCTATAGCCATTACATGGCCGGCTGGCATGCAACATCTACCATTGGGTCGATTGGTGCAGCCGCGGCCAGCGCCTATTTCCTTGAGTTGCCAGCAGATAAATTCGCAATGGCTCTCGCTATATCATGCAGCCTATCCGCCGGCTTAAAAGTGCAGTTTGGAACGGAAACAAAATCACTTCATGCAGGGCTAGCCGCACGTGCAGGTGTGGAGGCTGCGTTGTTAGCGCAAGCTGGTATTACTGCCAACCTAGACGTGTTGGATGGCCCCTACGGATTTTTGGCCTGCTACAATGGCTCGCCCAGTAAGCACGCAGAGATATCCCTGTTATCAGACACAATTGAAAGCGCCATGGACCATCATGGAATACTTAGAAAACCCTGGCCCAGTTGCGCCTATACCCACCGTGTGATTGAGGCTGCTCTGAATCACGCAAGCACACCAGATTTCAATTCTGAAAATATTGTAAGCGGAATTATCCGCATCCCCGAACCTTATTTCCGGGTTTGTCATTTTCTTGATCCGAGAACCCGTGAAGAAGCACAGTTTAGTGCTCTTTACTGCGCAGCCTCAACATTGATTGACAAAGCGCTCTCACCAGCCAGTTTTAACAATGCAGCCCTTTATCGCAATGAAACACGAAGTCTGATGTCTCTCATTGAATTAGACGCATATGACGCCGGGAAAAACCTGGATGACATGAGTCCTAATTTTCCAGACAGCCTGACACTGCAATTCAAAGATGGAACAGCGCAAACCGAAACCATCGTACATGTAAAAGGCGGTATTCAGAACCCATTGAATGAAACCGAAATACGCGAAAAATTCCAGTTTTGCTGCCAGCAATCTGAATTACTGGAGCAGTTACTTTCGATTACACTGGACCAGCCTTTTCAAATAACACTGTAGTGCACTATCATAAGCTTTATTGCTAAAAACCTTACCGTTCGCTTGGAAAATTGTCTATTACCTTCAAGATACCCGCTTGAAGACAAGGGACGTATTTATTCCACCAAATGAGAAGTTATTTGACATAAAATAATCAATGGAAACCATACGTGGAGCGCCGATTACGTAGTCAAGAGTAGCGCAATTTTCGTCTATATTTTCAAGATTTGCCGTAGGTGGGAACCATCCATCGCGCATCATTTCAATACCGAGCCATGCTTCTATTGCGCCACACGCACCCAAACTGTGGCCAAAGTGGCCCTTTAAAGTGTGTATTGGCGTTTTATCACCGAATACCGCGTAAGTCGCATTGCTTTCAGCCACATCACCTCGGTCAGTTGCAGTTCCGTGACCACTGATAAATCCAATCTGGTCAGGCTGTAAATCTGCATCTTTTAATGACAAGCGCAAAGCAGCTTCCATCGTCTTACTGGTAGGTTGGGTAATATGTGAGCCATCTGAATTGGTACCGTAACCTACGATTTCAGCATATATTTTTGCCCCACGTTTTTTGGCATGTTCATAATCTTCCAAAATAAGCGTACCGGCACCTTCCCCTATAACAAGCCCGTCACGATCCCTATCGAACGGTCTGGGACTGCAATCCGGTGTTTCATTACTGGTGCTGGTCGCATAAAGCGCATCAAAAACTGCCGCCATTGATGGGCATAACTCTTCTGCGCCACC
>JAJFHY010000134.1 GCA_021775375.1 Amylibacter sp.
GTTCTTTGGTTTAGCCCGTACTTGCCATGCTTCTGATTTCATCAATTTGGCGTTAGATTGTGAGCGCATACAATGAAATTGCGTGCGTGCTTTATATATTGTTTAGCCCTAATTACAGCTGACACGTGGTGACTTATATCCGTCTACCCATCGCTCAATGATGGAGCGTGCCAATATGATATCATCTGAATCATAAGCAACTTTTAAATCCCGTATCGCATTGGCAACTTCAATTTCCGAAAGCGCTATTTCCCGGGCGCGCAAAATCTTTTTATGCGGCGTTGCAAGCATGTGATCGCCAATTAACAATTCCTCATATAATTTCTCACCCGGGCGCAATCCGGTAAACTCTATGGCAATATCGCCATGCTGCTTATTAGCACTACGAACCGTGCGTCCCGAAAGCTCAATCATTGATCGGGCCAGATCATATATTCTAACAGGATCGCCCATATCCAAGACAAAGACGTCCCCACCACGCGCAAAACTACCCGCCAATAAAACCAAACGGGATGCTTCATTTATTGTCATAAAATAACGGGTTACATTTTCATCGGTAACCGTCACCGGCCCGCCTTTCGCAATTTGCTCTTGAAAAAGGGGAATGACTGAGCCGGATGACCCCAAAACATTACCAAAGCGGACCATTGAAAAAAGTGTTCCGTGCCAGCGACTTGCCATATCCTGAATCACGAGTTCAGCCAGGCGTTTTGAAGACCCCATTATATTCGTAGGCCGCACCGCCTTATCGGTTGAGATTAAGATAAATCTTTCCACCCCGAATTTCCGCGCAGCTTTTGCAACGTTTCGTGTGCCAATAACGTTGTTATATAGCCCTGTTAGTTCATTTATTTCCACTAATGGCACATGCTTATAAGCAGCTGCATGGAATACAATCTGAACGTTATTTACACAAATAGCCGATTCGACACGCACCCTATCAGTAACGGAACCCAACACCGGGATCAGCTCTATGCCTGCTTGTTTCGCGCTATCATGTAGTTTGCGGTCAACCGCATAAAGTGCGAATTCAGAATGCTCGAATAAAACCAGCTTGCGGATACCGCATTTAATAAACTGCCGGCACAGCTCCGAGCCAATAGACCCGCCAGCCCCCGTTACCATGATAGATTTACCTGCATATGTGCGATCTATTTCCGGTAAATCTAGATCAATTTTATTGCGACCCAATAAATCATCCACCGTTACCGGCTTTAAGCCTGATATAAGATCAGCCCCTTCAATTATTTCCAGAAATGAGGGAAGCGCTTGCACATCACATTTCAGTTCACTTAATTGTTCAAATAGCGCTATGCGACGAGACTCGGATATAGTTTCAGACGCTACAATTATCAGATCAACCTTCTTCATTCTGATGTAATCTGCTAATTTATATGTGCCAATGACCGGCAAACCGGATGCGATCATTCCAACCACATCCTGGTTGTCATCCACAAATGCCACCGGATGTATTCCCGGCGTTTGGCGCAACATTGATACCAGTTTGATGCCTTTTTGGCCCGCGCCATATACCAATACACGTTTTTGGGATGATTTACCCTTTGGCAGATAATCCAATAAATACTGGCCGGCCACACGCGAAGATATATTCGCAGCAAAAAATAACATCCCGAATATAACAGGAACTGCGCGTGGGAACCCATAGTCGAATATGTAATTAACCGCACTGAAAATAATCACCATTCCAAAAGAACAAACACCAGTACGGAAAATTGCATTGCGCTCAAAGGCTTCAAGATGAATACGGGAAAGACCCAAGCCCAACAGTAAAGCAAGGCCAAGAAATGTCATAGTGGGAAACAAAATCCAAATGTTCTGAAAGAACCGATCGGGAAAATCCATTTCAAACCGCAAGGCAAAAGAGCCATACAAAGCTAAGAGAAGAATGAGAACATCCAGAAAAATAAGGATCCGCTGCTTTGAAGATCTGGATCGATTTGTTAACGCTTCATACATTACTCAGGCTTTCGGCTGCTTTAAAAGCCCAACGCAGACTTCAATTTGATAGCAAAGCTTTTGTCGCAACCTATTTCTGATTGTACGGCAGCAAGACACAAAGCATCGTTACAACGTATAATTTTAACTATATTTTGTTAAAACTTGTCGTAAGCTTGATCTATTCATCGAATGGTTAAAAATATCTGAATCCTAAATAGTTGGCTTAATATTTCGCAAAATTCATGTAAAATCAGACTGCGGTTTCCATAACGGGCATTGATTCAATCATTAACTTCGTTACATCAGGCTATAATAGAGCCAAATAAGGTATTCATACACCATGACGACATCAGGCAGACCTGCACATACCGATAAGGACCACCCCGCCGTAAAGCCGGCAAAGGTTGGCGTATTGATCTCAAATCTTGGCACGCCTGATGCAACAGACTACTGGTCTATGCGCCGTTATCTGAACGAATTTTTATCTGATCGTCGCGTTATAGATTATCCCAGATGGAAATGGCAGCCGCTTTTGCAAATGATCATACTGACAACACGTCCCGGTAAATCCGGGGCGGCTTATCGCAAAATCTGGAACACTACACTTGATGAAAGCCCACTATTAACCACTACACGTATGCAATGTGAAAAAATTGCAGCGCTTTTAAATAAAACTTATGGTGACGGTGTCGTTGTTGATTTTTGTATGCGTTATGGCAATCCATCAACGCAGAGCGTTATCCAAAAGATGAAAGATCAAGGCTGCGACCGCATTGTATTTTTTCCGTTTTACCCACAGTATTCTGCACCAACAACCGCATCAGCAAACGATCAGGTTTTCCGGACATTAATGAAAATGAACTGGCAGCCATATATCAGAACCGTTCCGGCCTATTACGACCGCCCCGACTATATTAAAGCTTTGGCAAATTCGGTTCGTGCCGCTTACGCTGAAATGGACAAAAAACCGGATATTTTGCTAACATCATATCACGGCGTCCCATTGCGATATCTAACAGAGGGCGATCCATATCATTGCCAATGTCAAAAAACGACACGGTTACTGAAAGAAGAACTGGGTTGGGCAGATACCGACATTAAAGTCACCTTCCAATCCAAGTTCGGTCCGGAACAATGGATTGAGCCATATTCAGTTGAAGAGGTTGCGCGTTTGGCGCAATCGGGCAAAACCAACATCGCAATGATAGCGCCTGCATTTTCGTCTGATTGCGTTGAAACACTCGAAGAGATTAACGAAGAAATAAAAGACAGCTTTATGGAAGCGGGCGGCAAGGTTTTCAATTACATACCGTGCTTGAACGACAGTGATGCACATATAAATGTGTTGGTAAATGTAATAAAGAACGAGATTTCAGGCTGGGTTTAGCCTGCCTGAAATATTATTTGGAATATGATTCAACCGGTGTGCCGACAAACTCTTTGTCGCCAACTTTTACAGCTATTTTTCCATTTTTTAAAGCCCGTACAAACAGGCCTTGAACAGCTATATAGCTGCTGATCATGATGGTCTTATACATGCATTCTATCCCTAAAATAGTAGCAAAAATTTCAAAGACTCAAACACTGAATACAGCCCATAGCATACACAAAACTCAATATAATTAAAGGTATTTTGCCAGTGTTAATCTTTTGTTTAAAGCCAATCCCTTAGCACAGGTATTATAGGTAAATCAGCATCCGGCATCTGATAGGATGTTAAGTCTTTGGCATAAACCCAGGCCAATTTTTGACCCTCTTTCGGTGTAGCGATTCCCCCCCATTTTCTGCATGCAAAAACCGGCATCAGCAGATGGAAGTCATCATAACTGTGACTGGCAAACGTCAGTGGCGCCAGACAGCTGGTCCATGTTTCAATGCCAAGCTCTTCATGCA
>JAJFHY010000135.1 GCA_021775375.1 Amylibacter sp.
GGCAAAATGGGATTTTTGGATTGATCGCGGGGGTACCTTTACCGATATAGCCGCACGCAATCCCAGGGGTGAAATAATCACCCACAAACTACTGTCCGAAAATCCCGAAGCCTATAAGGATGCAGCTATTCAGGGTATCCGTGACCTTATGGGAATTGCAGCAGGTGCAACCTTGCCTGCGAATAAAATTGCGTCCGTCAAAATGGGTACAACTGTTGCCACCAACGCGCTGTTGGAACGTAAAGGTGAAAAAACCGCGCTGCTGACCACACGCGGCTTTCGTGATGCTTTAGCTATTGGTTATCAGGCACGCAAAGATATCTTTGCCAAAGAAATCATCAAGCCCGAACAACTATATGACACCGTTGCCGAGGTGGAAGAACGTTTACTGGCGGATGGTACGGTTGAAAAACCGCTGGATGCTCTTGAAACACGTCAGGCGCTTGTCGAGCTTTATGAAGCAGGTTACAGGTCTATCGCGATCATATTCATGCATGCTTATGCGTTTCCAGAACACGAACTGCTGGCAGAAAAAATTGCGCACGACATTGGGTTTAGTCAAATATCCGTCAGTCATAAAATATCGCCCCTGATGAAGTTCGTCGGGCGCGGCGATACTACTGTTGTGGACGCATATCTTACCCCTATTCTGTCGAGTTATGTGGCGCGGGTTGCCAGTGAAATGGGCGGGCTTGAAGGGACGACCACAAAGCTGATGTTCATGATGTCGAACGGCGGGTTGACGGCGGCTAACCGTTTTCAGGGTAAAGACGCGATCCTGTCGGGGCCTGCTGGTGGTGTTGTGGGGGCTACAAAAACCAGTGAAATGGCCGGTTTTGGTAAAATAATCGGTTTTGATATGGGCGGCACGTCCACGGATGTATCGCATTATAACGGCACTCTGGAGCGGTCTTATGAGACCGAAGTGGCAGGCGTTCGGATGCGCGCCCCGATGATGAATATTCATACGGTGGCGGCGGGTGGCGGCTCGGTTCTACATTATGATGGTTCTAAATTTTCGGTCGGGCCGGACAGTGCGGGGGCTGATCCCGGGCCTGCAAGTTATCGTCGTGGCGGGCCGCTGACGGTTACGGATGCCAATGTGATGCTGGGCAAGTTGAAGCCGGAAAATTTCCCGAAAATATTCGGTCCCAGTCAGGACATGTCGTTAGATATTGATATTGTTACGAAAAAATTCAAAACTCTTACTAAAAAAATCGGTGATGGCAAGTCGCCCCATGAGGTGGCCGAAGGTTTTTTGAGCATTGCGATTGAGAACATGGCCAATGCGATCAAGAAAATATCCGTTCAGCGCGGCTATGATGTGTCCGACTATGCCCTGACTTGTTTTGGCGGCGCTGGTGGACAACATGCTTGTCTGGTGGCTGACAGTCTGGGGATGAAAACAGTTTATCTGCACCCGCATTCGGGGATTCTTTCGGCGTATGGCATGGGGCTTGCCGATATTCGCGCAGCGCGTTCAGCTTCGGTCAACAAAACGCTGGACGCGGATGTTCTGGCCGAGATCAACGGTACAGTTGAAACGCTTAAGGCACAAAACGGGGCCGATCTGATTACGCAGGGCGTGGAGAACGCGAAAACTGCCAGCAGATTGCACCTACGTTATGACGGCACCGATACGACGCTTGCGGTGGCACTGGACAGCGCCCAGAAAATGACTGCGAATTTTCTGAAACTGCACAAGCAGCAGTTTGGATTTACTTTTGACGATAAAAGTATTTTCATCGAGTCGCTGGAGGTTGAAACCTATGGTGGCAGTGCTGACATCGAGATTACCCGCCTGCCAGATCAAACACGTACACTTGAAAGTAATGAGGTTACTCGGGTTTTTGCGGACGGGGGCTGGCATGACGCGCAGGTTTACAAAAACCGCAATGCGTTTCGCGCAGGCCACACTATCGACGGCCCGGCATTGATCGTAGAGCCACATCAAACCATCGTGATCGAGCCTGACTGGCAGGCAAGTGTGACTGCGCGCAACGATATTATCTTGCGGCGGATAAAAGCGAAAAAAGCCGCTTATGCCATTGGTACAGATGTTGATCCTGTTTTGCTGGAAGTGTTCAATAACCTGTTTATGTCCATCGCCGAGCAGATGGGGGTAACACTACAAAACACATCCTATTCTGTGAATATCAAGGAACGGTTGGACTTTTCTTGTGCAGTCTTTGCTGCTGACGGATCGCTTGTGGCCAATGCACCGCACATGCCGGTACATCTGGGGTCAATGGACCGCTCGGTAGAAACCGTCATTGCCTTGAACAAGGGAGATATACACCCAGGCGATGTTTTCGCTTTGAACGCGCCTTATAATGGTGGCACACACCTGCCCGACATCACGGTTGTGACGCCTGTTTTCGATGATGCTGACAAAGAGGTTCTGTTTTACACGGCTTCACGCGGGCATCATGCGGATGTGGGTGGAACTGCACCCGGCTCGATGACACCGTTGGCGACAACAGTGGATGAAGAAGGTGTTCTGATCGACAATTTCCGTATCGTTGATCGCGGCGTTTTCCAAGAAGAGGCGCTATATAAAATCCTGACAGACCATCCCTACCCTTGCCGTAATCCTGTACAAAACATTGCCGATTTAAAAGCGCAAGTGGCTGCCAATGAAATGGGCATTCGCGAGCTGCACAAGATGGTTTCACAATTCGGGTTGAAAGCCGTGCAATCCTATATGGACCATGTGCAGGACAATGCCGAAGAAAGCGTGCGCCGTGCCATTGGTGCGTTGCATGACAGTTCTTATTCATACGCTACCGATCAGGGCGCGACAATCAAGGTCAAGATCACGGTTGATCAGGCCAACCGTTGCGCGACGGTAGATTTCACCGGCACAACCGCACAGCAGAAAAATAATTTCAACGCGCCCGAGCCTGTTGCGCGTGCGGCCGTGCTTTATTGTTTTCGCATGATGGTTGATGGAAATATCCCGATCAATGCAGGCTGCTTACGCCCCATCAACATCATCATCCCCGATGGCTGTATGCTAAAACCGCGCTATCCTGCGGCGGTTGTTGCGGGCAATGTGGAAACCTCGCAGCATGTGACCAATGCGCTTTTCGGAGCATTGGGGGCGATGGCCAATTCACAAGGGACGATGAATAATTTCACCTTTGGCAATGACACATACCAGTATTACGAGACTATCTGTTCGGGCTCGCCTGCGGGTGATGGGTTTAACGGGACGGATGCGGTGCAGGTGCATATGACCAATTCAAGCATGACCGATCCCGAAATTCTGGAGTTCCGTTATCCGGTTTTACTGGAAGAGTTCAGCATTCGCAATGACTCTGGGGGTAAGGGTAAATGGTCGGCGGGCAACGGCACCAAACGCACAGTGCGGTTTCTGGAATGCATGGGTATGACAATTTTATCATCCCACCGCACACGTTGCCCAGAAGGATTGATGGGTGGTGGCAATGGTGAAATGGGGCAAACATTTATCAGACGACAAGATGGGAAACTTGAAGAATTACAAGGCTGTGATGAAACCCAATTAAAAGCGGGTGAGGCTGTGATAGTCATTACACCTACTGCGGGTGGTTTTGGGTAAAGTCATAATTTTGGTAAATAATTTTACTGAAAGCACCTATACTGGTGCTTTCAGTATATATTCGATGTCTTAGGTCAATCTATTAGAAACGATACCCCGCACCGATACCAAAGATCCATGGATCCAAGTCAACGCTTGCCGGAATGGCACCGGCTGTAACCGTTGCATCAACATTCAACCAAAGCTTTTTCACATCCATGTTAAAGCTCCATTTGTCATTAATAGCATAATCAAACCCGGCTTGAACGGCAAAACCGAAGCCATTGTCCCAGTCATCCACACCACCGATAGCTGCCGTCGGGTCACTTGAAATTACAGCGGTATAGTTTAAGCCTGCACCCACATAAGGTTTAAATGCACCCATTGGATGGTGGTATTGCAAAGTCAGGGTTGGCGGTAATAGCAAAACATCTGAAATCACAGTCCCGCCCAGTTTTACATCATGCGGCGAAACCGCTAGGATAAGTTCCGCTGCTATATTGTCATTGAAGAAATATGTAATATCCAGCTCTGGCACAATTGAATTGTCCGCTGTCAAAGGGGCCGGTGCGCCGCCCACCGTGCCATTGCTTTCGTCTGGTGCTACATCAATCAATCGACCGCGAATAAGCCATTTTGTACCTGCCCATGGATTGCTTGCTGATGTATCAGCGACTACAGGCGACGTTATCGCAGTTGTGCAAAGCAGGGCAAAAGCAATTGCAGGCAACACTGTAAAAAGATGTTTCGGTTTCATAAGACTTCTCCGATTTAATTAAAGTTAGGATCACGACTCAGCCGCGTCCCAAGAGAAGCTTTAGACCTGTTATTTAAATAGGTTTTTGATCTGCATCAACTTTTTGTTAATATTAACAATATTGCAGCATTCCGCCCACAACCCATACTTTTGAATCCTGTTCTACCGCTTATGTTCTTTAATATCAGATGCATTTTCAACAATCGGAAAATCATACGGATAAAATTTTGACAAGCGCCAGAAGTTTCCGGAAATATGCAACAATGGACGTGCTTTTCCACCCGGCCTGACACTTGTTTGAAGTGTTAATGCTATGTCGGACAAAACACCTGGATTACTTACGAAATAGTCATGGCCGACACTTGAATTCACATTTTCAATATCAATAAAGTGCACATTTTGTAGGTTCGCAAAAATTCTCTTGTCAATATTTTCCAGATCACCCGGCGACAAGCGCCCGAAACGATTACCGGTCATCGTCCTTTGTGCCAGTTTTAAAGCACTATCATTTTGGTTCATATAGACATTGATTTGCCCGAAGGCAGGTCCAAATCTTTCAGCGATCAACCTTTGACGCGCCACGCCGAAATCAAGATCTGGTGCTGCTAAAATCAGATTTTCGATTTTGTATTTCTTGCGTGCAGATTGGCCGGCGGCCCTTGTTTCAATGATCAATTCGCGCATTGCTGTTGTCACAATATCAGTCCCTCGGCTGTGCGCAATAATATGTACTTTGTCCAAACCCGGAGTGTCTGCAATAAGCCTTAGAGTTTCTTTCAGATGATATACGGCGTATTCGCCACTTTCACGGTCCTTTAAATACCCAAATAAGCCACCGGCACCCGCCGGCCATGAGAAAAATATGGGCACACCAATACGCCCTGAAAAGTGCCATAAATTAGCTAAGGAATATGCAGCGTCTTCAAATTCATCTTTGTACCCATGCACAAACAGAACAACTTCTTTACCATTTGCTTGTGTCAGTAAATCGGCAAGAATTTCCTTAAACTGCTTTTTGCGTTTCTGATAAACTTTATAACCCGGATAGATTACCGGCTTGATCTGACCATTGACAACGGTGAAAGGCAAAGGTGTTGATGGAAACCTGATTATTTCATCGGCATCTATGATATTCAATTGATAGTCGTCTTTGCGATTAACCGTATTGCTGGAATTAACCAGTTCATCCCAGTTCTTATTCTTGCCAAATGACATCGTAACCTCGCCAAGGGCCATAGAGGGAGAGCGTTCTGAAGAATACGGCTCTCTATTTGTCCACTCATCTGCAAGGAACCTGTCTGTCACAAAATAAAGTTTTGGTTGCGTCGTTTGCAGTTGTTTTGGGATAGCTTCAGCAGGGTATTTTTGGTTCATATAGAGTGTCGGCGTAAGGGTCAGATTAGGAGCGGGCGCACATGTTACCAACACAAATAAACACAACAACAAGTAAATACATTTTACTGCAACTCTAACATTATTGGATACTGATAAATTGGGGACAACCATCCATCGCTCCTTTATGCCTGTAGATTCGGAATCTATGAACCTCCATGCAATCACGAAAGCAACTCACATGCTTGAATGTTTTACAACTTCCACAAAAAAGTGATGTTAAATGAGCAATCAAAAGCTGTGCGTACTAAGGCTTACTGATTTGGCGCACGGCTGACCTGGGTGAAAATTGCCGCGCAAATCTCTTTTCTCTCGATTGCAAAGAATTTTTTCGCCGCTTTTTTATTCGGATGATATGGATCTTTTACTGCGCCGGATTTCTTTAGCCTGAAATGCTTTTTATTTCCAAGATTGGCTGCAATCGTTTTTGGTGTAAGCCCTTCGACAAATGAACACCGACTACCGCTTTTTTTGAATGCTTTTTTTAGGTTTTTCTGGGCGCGCACCCGTAAATCATTTGTTTCTTTACTATATGATGGTGCCGTCGTCATGAATATACATGGCAAATCATCGGGCAACTGGCTCATCGTCTTTTGCACATCGTTCATGGCCATATCAGGGTATTTTGCCCAGCCCGCTGATGAATTACCAAGGAAAGACATGACTAGCAGTTTCGGGTCGTAATAATTATCAACAAAAAGCGCTTCAAACGGCGACATTTTTTTCTTACAGAACTGATATTGCGGGCCTTTTCCGATCTGTATGTAAACATTTTTTGTCTGATTCACCGTACCATATGAGCCGGCATTAACTTTCCATTTTGGATCAATATCACAAATTGCACCTTTGCCCTTTTTAGTCCGCGCCGTCCATGATGGCAGCGATGAAGAACGTACACCAATGACGGCCACTGACATATCGGCGAGTTTTTTCAAATCAGCGGATTGAGATACATTTGGGGAACATTTCGATTTTATGTTTTGGAAAAAATCCAGAAATGAAGGGCCAGACCCAAATGTGAATTGGGAATCTCCTAATACAAGTATATCAGGTGACTTGAACTTATTGGCAGCCATAGCTGCTGTTGGCAAAGCCAAAAGTAATAATAATGAAGCCAGAATATAACTATTCTTCTTCATAGATGTGAGTCTAACCAATCCGTGCCCCTTTTCATCGAAATGTTAGTGCATTATTCTATACATCTTACACACCCCAAGTAAACTTTATTTCACAATCCCAACATCCGATAAAGATTATGTGAGGGGGGCTGTGCAATTAATTAAATACGGTATTATTGAAAACGTAAGTTTATAAGCATGTATAAATTGTACTTAAGTTTTTAGCTCAGAGTGAGGCAAAGCCAATGCAACTACTAACAAAGAATCCACAATTAACCCGGCGGGTATTTCTGAGTGGTGGGATTGCTATATCTATCAGTTCAATTGCATGGAGCCAAATTAACAAATTACCTTTTGATGGTGATGCCATTGATCCACCAATGGCGTATAAACTTGCACAATCCAGTGAAATTACCCTACTTGATATTCGGCGTCCTGATGAATGGGCAAGAACCGGAAGCGGCCAGGGGGCGCATAGGTTAGACATGCGTAGAAAAGACTTCATATCTGCACTCGACACATTAGTTGCAGGAGACAGATCAAAGCCAGTTGCATTAATTTGTGCAACGGGAGTTAGATCAAACCGTATGAGTGAAAAGCTGAAGAAAGCAGGGTTCAGCAATATAATCGACGTACCAGAAGGCATGATGGGTTCAAAAGCCGGCCCCGGTTGGATAAAGCGAAAGCTTCCTCTGAACAAATCTTAAATGTTTAACATGAAATAGCACAAAACCTATTACTCTGCTGCAATTCCCTTTGTAGGTATAACGTTAAGCGCCCGACGCATTTCGGCCCTATATTGATGCGACAAGGCAATCACATGCGGCACCGATACTTCATCCGGCGTGCCAAACTGTCGACGGCTCCAGTTTTTTTGGACAATATTGACGCCACTTAAACCGGACAAAAGAACGGCCCCGGACAAGCTTATGGCAATGGGCAATAACCAAAGCGAAACAAGACCGACCCCCATCCCCAACAGCAATCCATAGCCAAGAATCAGTTCAACGATGTGAAATTTAAGTAATGTAAGGATAGAGTATTTTCCACCACGTCGTTTTTGCGGTTCCCAGTTTTCAGGATACCCAACAAGACTACGCAGAACCGCAATGGTTTGTTGAATCATCAGAATTGGCGCATAGGCAAATGAAGTGAATACCTCTAACAAAAAAGAAGCTGTAAATTGTAAACTACCGCCATACTTGCGGCGCGTATCTGATGAAACCAACATCACAATAGCACCGATGATTTTCGGTGCCAACAACATGCCATACATGAACAACAGAATTATCATACTATTAACATTACTCATATGCGGCCATATCGGCATTTTTGGGCTGGATGCGCTAAAATAACTAATCACATTGGTTTCATCGCCGTTACTTAACAAGGCCCATACCATCAGTAAAATAAACCATGCAGGGGACAATAAATAACTGACGGCACCGTGTAACAGATGAAATCTGGAAACAGCGTGCAACCCTGCTGTGGGAACAATACGCAAATGTTGCAAATTACCCTGACACCAACGCCGATCTCGTAGAACATAATCAACCAATGTCGCTGGCGTTTCTTCATAGCTGCCTTCAATGCTGGGCATAAAGCGGACAGCCCAGCCTGCACGGCGCAACAAACCTGCTTCAACAAAGTCATGCGACAGGATCAATTTATCCTTACCTCTGATAGATTTAACACGTGGCAGTCCAGCGGATGATGCAAATGCGGCAGTTCTGATAATTGCATTGTGCCCCCAATAGTTTCCTTCGCGATTAGCCCAAAGCGCCAAACCTTCAGCCAATGGCCAGCCGTATGTTACATTTGAAAACTGCTGCATACGGGCAAACAGTGTTTTCGCACCAAATAGCTTTGGGCAGGATTGGATCAAGCCGGCAGAAGGATCATGGGATAATTCATCTGCCAGAGTTACAATTGCAGAACTGCTCATAAGGCTGTCTGCATCAAGAACCAACATGGCTTCATACCCGCCACCCCAACCTTCAATCCAGTCGCTTATATTACCCGTTTTTCGTGCCGTATTTTGCGCCCGTCGGCGGTAGTAAATACTGGCATCATAAGACAGTGTGTTACGTAAAATAATCATGGCCCGCATTTCTTGCGCTGCAATCTGTGGGTCTTGCGTATCACTAAGGATAAAAAGCGAGAATTTATGGCCCGTTTTCACAGCTTGAAGTTCTTCTAACATGGCTGCAGCATTGCCGAAAACATCCGACGGATTTTCATTGTAGATCGGCACCAGTAAGGCGACATCTAACGCAGTCAATGGCGGTGGCGATGTTGTACTTGCAACCCGATTTCCAAACCAGAAACTAACAAGCCCGACAGTCGCGGTGCTGACTGATAGTGAAATCCAGAAAAAAGTTGTCCCGACAAGCGCAATCAGAAAATATTCCAATGCTCCAAAACCACCTGTCGATAGCCAGTCAGTAAAGGCAGCCAACAACAACACGGTGGTTAAGATTGCTGGCCCAAATGTAAGTAAGCGAGAGCTAAAATTGTTCGAAGGTTTATGCCAGTTTGGAGCTTGTTTATCATGGTAGGGTTTTTGGAAATTCTGTTGCGGCATATCGATTGGTTCACGCTCCGGCATCCAATCAAGATCATCACTCACAGGGTGTTCGAAATTCGTATCCATCACGCAGTCCACCTGTACAACCAAACCTCGGAAATTGAATGTCCCTCGTGCATTAATTGTGCGCGCATCCCCATGGACCGCGCTGCTTTTGGATCAAAAGTAAATGCCAACCGCACTCCGCCTGTTTCAGGGTTTCTTTGCAAAACTCCATCACTAACCGTTCCAGTATTGGCACTGATATGGAGGGTAATACTTTCCAAATCATCGGGAATGACATCATCATCGGCAAAATCAATTGTTGCGATGTACCCACCCAAGAAGCGTTTTCCCATACGTGTATTTATAACCCGTGTTACAGGTTTTAACGCATCCGGCTCATCGCCCCAGCTAAGACGATAAGTGAACTTGTGCTCGCCCCCCGCTGGGATTGGTGATCGCGGGCGCCAATATGCAACAATATTATCATATATTTCCCGATCGGCCGGAATCTCTACCAGAGTAACCGAGCCTTTGCCCCAATTTTCGCCCGGCTCCACCCAAAGTCCGGGACGCTTGTGATAGGCCGCTTCAAGGTCGGCAAAATCCGAAAACTTTCTTGGCCGCTGCATCAACCCGAACCCTTTTGGCCCATCGTCAACAAAACTGCTGACTTGTAGATTTTTAGGGTTTGCCAATGCGCGCCAGAGAGATTCACCCGCGCCGTTTTGCACCAACAATCCATCGGAATCGTGAACGGCAGGGCGAAAATCATCAAACCTTGCGCGATTGGTTTCATCAAAAAGAAACATGCTTGTTAATGGGCCAAGACCGATGTGATCCAGCTCTTTGCGCGCAAAAATATGTGCCGAAACATCCATCACTGTGGATGCTCCCGGCGTGATAACAAAGCTGTAAATCCCTGCAACTGAAGGCCCGTTCAGTAATGCGTGAATAACAATTTCTACTTCCCCTTCAGCGGGGCGTTCAATCCAGAACTTGGTGAAATCTGGGAATTCTTCACCCTTGGGATCGGCCGTATTCAGGGCTAGCCCGCGCGCAGATAAGCCGTAATGCTGGCCCATTGCGATAGCCCGAAAATAGCTGGCCCCCTGCATCACCATGAATTCCTGAAAAATCCCAGGTTCTTCTATCTCTGTACGTAAGCGAAACCCTGAATACCCCAAACCATCCTCTACTGGCAAGTCGGGCACTTTGTCGGTTTTATCGAAAAGGTTGAAATCGAATCTAAAGTGTTTAGCCATGCCATCTTCAACACTGTAAATCTGAACGGAGTGTTCAAAATAAAGACCTGGATGGAAAAAATCCACACGGTATGGCGTGTTGGTGTTTTTCCAAAGGGCTTCGTCGTTTTTGAACCAGATGGATTTATACTGGTCATATGTCAGATCGCGCCATTCTTGGGGCACCATATCGGGCGCAACATAGGGGTTACGCGCCAGAGCACGTGCTTCTTCAATCAATGTCACCTTTGAAAACGGTTGCGTATCCTGCGCCAAAGATGCCGCTTTCGCGGTATGACTGCCAATGGCCGCAAAACCTGCCAACGCTGTTAGAAAGCTACGCCTGTGCATTGATTAAACCTTTGCTGTTCGCCAAGGGTGTTTTTTGATCCATGATACAAAATATGCCACCGCAATAATCGCGGCTATACCAAGGAAGTTAACCAATGCCGTCTTAAGTGTAGAACGCCCGATTTGGTCCAGCAACAAACCGCTGAAACGGGCAAAAACCATCGAAAAAACAAAAACAGCAAGCGATTGTGAGCCCACTTTCATGATAATTTTGACCACATAGGCCCAAGCGGTAGAAAGCTTTGTTTGGCCAGTTGTGATCAAACGTTTGCCGCCCTCTCCGGCAACAACCCATCCTAGATAGGCCAAAGCCAGAAAATGCACATATCGCAAAATACCAAAATCGGATTTGCTGATCATCCACTTATGGGCAATCCGCCAGTCTCTCGCCCAGTCAAAGCCAAACTCACGCATCCCGATATGCGAAAACGGAATATTAATTACAACAAGAAATACCGCCAATGCAATCAACTGCACATTGACAGGAGGCGCGGGGATCCATCCGCGCATGAATGCAAAGCCGGTGAAAAAGATCAATTGCCACCCAAACGGATTGAAGAACCATTGTCTTGCAGACCAAGGCTCTGCAGGCAAGCTGAGTGCCAATTCGGGGTTTCCCAAATTTTTGAGCAGCAAATGCTGCGCAAAAAACCAAACAGCAAAAACCAAAGCAGCCACAAGCCCCAGATGAATACGTGAAGCAGCCATTACAAAAGGCATCATTGCCAGTATCGCAAGATACATTGGCAGAATATCAAAATAGTTCGGTACATACGTTAGGGTAAATAATCCGATCATATTCTGCGCAGGATGGTTAAAGAACGGCACCAAATTCAGACTGCCAACATAATTTTTTTGAAATAACCCGGTGCTGTCAAAAAAGGCCAACATCATTGCAATTGTAAAAAACATTGCAATATGCGCCCAGTATACTTGCCAGACCCGATAACCAACGCGGGCAGAACCCAGCACCCATCCGGCGCGATCAAATGTGCGACCAAAAGCAATGGCAGAGGCCATGCCGGAGCAAAAAACAAACATTTCGGTTGCATCCGAAAAACCCCAGCGCGCTGGTATCCAACTGGTGAAATAATTACCCGGAGTATGTGCAAAAAGAATGATAAACATCGCCATGCCGCGGTAAAAATCCAAACGTGGATCGCGGACTGTTGAGACAGGTGCACTTGATTTGGCCTCAGTCATCGTCACAGAATATGGATTTGCCGCAGTCATACTCATTCAAATACTCTCCCAGATCGAAAAGGTCGATTCACCTCTGCAAACTTTGTTACTCCGCAGGCTGTTGCATAAACGGTATATTACCACCGCGTCCCGATGAGATCATTTCAAATCTTACAGACGCATACCTATCTTCTGCGCCTCTGCGTTTGGCTTTACGCTCGTTCAGGATTGCTTCGGCTTCATTCAAGAAACCCGCACGAATGCCGGCGTCAATCGTCAAACGTTCAAAAACATCCCGCTGTGCATGGCTGCCACCTGCTGTTTGAATTTTCCCGCGTGCATTTGCAAGGTTAATAAAGGCCGTAGTGTAATCCGCTTCACCAAAGGCCTCTAGTCCTACTGCGGCGGCAAGACCGGGATCGGCCATAGCTTTTTCGACATCGGTTTTATTTCTTTGCGCGTCTTTGTGCATCCGTGCCATCAGGGTTTTTATCGCTTCATTGCGATTGTCGCCCACAAGTGCCAGCATATAATGCAAATCGGCAAAAATCAGACAACCGTCTTCTGTGCGGTTTTCAGAAAAATCAGCCAGTTCTTCCCAGCGGTTACCAACATCGACACCTTCCAGTTCCAGACGGCTAAGCATGGAAGTGCCATTGGATATGTCACGATAATCATCTGTTTGATCTTTGCGCACTTCAGTATCGTAAAGCCATAGAACCTTATCGATCTGTCCCTGATCAAGATACATCAGGGCCTTGTGCCACCACACATGATAGCGAAAGTTGTTGCAGTGCGCCCAAGCGTGTTCACGACCCTCAAGCCATTCAAGACCCGCCTTTGCATTGCCCGTCATGTCATAAACATGGGCAATCGCATGCAGGCCCCATGCGTCATCAGGAGCTTGCAGCATGCCTTCGCGTCCGGCGATTTCAGCCAGACTGTAATCGCCGGTTTCTTCCAGCGAAAATGAATGGCAGCCCAGCAGGTAGCCGCGCCCGACATGGTGTTCCTCATAGGCGGGCAAAACAGCCTCGATGGAACTTCGCATATGAGCAGAATCGCCTAGGATAAACGAAATGGCGTGGGATACTTTCATAGCCAGACTGTCTTGTGGATAGTCTTTCAAAATGTCTTCAATACGGTTGCGCGCAGCAACTTGTTGCCCGGCCAACCATAAGCTAAGTGCTTCAACATAGCCACACTCGCGCGGGTTGGCTGCCACATTATCAAGGGCAATGCGTGCCGCTTTTTCAGCGTCAATTGCAGTTTGCACCAGCTCACGGCGGCCTAACATCAAATAGAACAAACCCTTAGCTGCATGGCCAAGAGCGAAATTCGGTTCGCGTTTCAACACATCCGCCAAATGCGTTGGTGTGACAGCTGCATGAGAAAGAAAGCCGAGTTGCATCTTGTTCCAACTTTCAAGTGCTGCAGGTGTTTCAAGCGAAACATCGCTCCCAAATATATCAGTCAGCATCCAAGATTTCCTTTACACACAATAAATTAGCTATTGAGTGTATAATGCCTAAGCATTGAAATAAGAATAGTTTGTAACCCTTGATAACGGCGAAGTGACCAATGCTTCAAAAGTCCGCGAGCGGAGGCATTGATAGTTATGGCCTTAACTAAGGGATTTTATGCGTTTTATTGTGCAGGCGCAGCCTTCTGCGCAATTTTCTGTAACACACCATCAAGCTCGTTTGCCAAATCGCGCAGTTCTTGCCCGCCTTCATCCATATAAGGCGCAAACACCGCAGAAGCGGTTTTATATGACAACGTAGCGGTTTTATCTTCGTTTTCTGTAATATAAAGCCTTATCGGGGCTTCAATTCCAGCGGCTACGGACGCGGCCAGCATTCTGCGGGCGTAGTCATTGCGATACACCCCAATGACGATATTTCCCGGAATTTTAATCCCCTGGCTTTTCGCCCCGACCGTAGCACTTGCCTGCGTCACAATCCCAATTGGTGCTTTACTGATCGCAGAGCGGGTGCGTTTAACCAATTGGTTGTAACTATAGCTTGTGGGATAGACAGCCCATCCGTCGCGCGGGGCAATGGATTGTGCATTTGCCAGTAAAGGTGTTACCAAAAAAGCTATAAAAATCATAAAATTACGCATGTTAAATCTCCTTACTTTGGGGGTAGCGGGTCAATATACTCTGCAAACACTGCATCCGTATCCTGACCGAAATGCGGCGGTGGGCTGCGATAGGTCACAGGCGTACGAGATAATTTCAATGGGTTGCCCAGCAATGACACAGCCCCGCCTTTTACATCTTTATCAGGTACAGAAATAACCATATCACGCGCCTTTGCCTGATCGGAATGAAGTGCCTCTTCAACGTTATTGATCGGGCCAACGGGTACTTTGATGGCTTCGAGCCCAGCAATAATATCGGCCGTTTTCATATGTACCAATGCAGCACTTATCAACACTGTCAACGCGGCGCGGTTATCGATACGGGCAACGTTAGTGGCATAACTCGGGTCATCCGCCAGTTCAGGATGATCTATAAAATCACAAAATCGCCTAAACTGTGCATCATTGCCAACAGCCACGATGACATGCCCATCCGTGCCGGCATAAACGCTATAGGGCACAATGTTGGGGTGTCCATTGCCCTGCCTTGCAGGTACCTTGCCAGATGTCAGGAAATTTGTGCCCTCATTGATCAGCCAAGCCATTTGTGTATCAACCAAAGCCACATCTATATGCTGACCTTCGCCCGTGCGTTCCAAGTGGCGCAAAGCTGCCAGAATGCCTATGGTGGCATACATCCCGCACATCACGTCAGCAATACCTACACCGACTTTCATCGGTTGCCCGTCTTCGTCTCCGGTAAGGCTCATGATCCCACCATAGGCTTGCGCCATCAGATCATAGCCGGGCTTTTCACTGTTTGGGCCCGTTTGACCAAAACCGGAAATAGAGCAATAGACCAGTTCCGGATGAACCTTTAACATCGTGTCATGATCAAGTCCGTATTTCGCCAACCCGCCCGGCTTGAAATTCTCAACGACAATGTCAGCGCGCGCAGCTAATTGGCGGATAATATCCTGCCCTTCAGGTGTTGCTATATCAACCGCAATTGATTTCTTATTACGATTTGCACACATGAAATAGGCGCTTAGGTCTGTGTTTTCACCATCTAGCCCAGTGGCATAGTTCGGCCCCCAGCTTCTGGTGTCATCCCCACCTGATTTAGGGTTTTCGATCTTTAAAATCGTTGCGCCAAGATCTCCCAGCATTTGTGTCGCCGTGGGTCCTGCTAAAATGCGTGAAAGATCAAGAACGATCAATCCGTCTAGTGCTCCAGTCATTCTTATATCCTATCTATAGACGACCATCATAGGCCCCACGTTCAATAGTTGCAGCAATCAGCGTGAACGTTTCTGCTTTTTGCGCATGTTCCAAAGCTGCACACAACTCGTTACGCGTCGCAACCGTATAAGCGTCCCCTCCAAAGGCACGCGCTATCGCGCCATAATCGTGAAGCCCAAAATCAACAGCGTGATTTATCATTTGCCGTTGCCTTTGTTTCAGTTCAATCAACGCAAGGCTCGCATCGACAAAGACCAGAAATATCGGCTTTATCCCCAACTCCGCCACTGTTGCAAGTTCGCCTGCAACCATCAAAAACCCGGCATCGCCGGAAAATGAAATCACAGGCTTGTCAGGAGATGCTATTTTTGCCCCCATCGCCAATGGAACAGCGCATCCCATTGTGCAAAATGCAGATGATTGCATCAGCCCGCGTGGTTCATAACATGTCCACATTTGCGACAATAATATACGGTGTGCCCCACTATCGGCCGTAGCCAGTGTTGTTTCAGGTAAGCGTTTTCGGCACTCGTCGATTATTGCTGCAGGCCCCCATATTTCATCATGTGGAAAGGCTTGCTGTAACGCTAATTTTACCGCATCAATTTCGCCATTAACCCATGTTGGTTGTGTGCCGGACCCAGTGGCGATTGTCCGCAAGCTAATACCTGTATCTGCAACAAAATTCAAAGTTGCCTGATGCATATAATGATGATTTGGCACAGCTGATATATCTATGACATTCGTTTTTGCCGGATCCCATAGCCCACGCCAACCAGTGCGCATTTCAATCGGATCATAGCCTGCGCAGATTATCAAATCCGCCGCCTGAACAAACGGCACCAATGTTTTATCTGCTAGTGGCGATAAACCAGCAGCCCCTAAGCACAGTGAATATGTTTCAGGCACGATACCCTTGGCTTTATACGTTGTCAGAAATGGGACGTTAAATTTTTCACAAAACGCCTGAATATCTGCCCCAGCATCATCATTCATTGCGTCCAGACCAACAATCATAACTGGGCGTTTGGCGGCTGAAAGCCAGCCGCGTGCCAGATCAAGATCAGGCCCTTCGGCTGGTGCGACCTTGCTTGCAATGGCGCGCCTAGACAGGTGTGATGTTACACCGTCCATATCCGCAACAGAGATAGGTACATCTACATGAACAGGCCCGGGGCGTCCTTCGGTTGCTATACCAACGGCCTTATCTGCAACAACATCCGCCCCTTTAGCAGTCAGACGAAATGTTGCTTTAGTGATTGTTTCAAATATCGCTCCGTGGTCCATAATCTGATGTGTATATGTCAACGCCTCATCTTCATCGACACAACCTGTCAAAACAATAAGCGGCACACGGTCTTGATGCGCATTGGCAATTGAATTGACGCCGTTCATTGCACCGGGCCCCAATGTTGCAACTAAAATAGCCGGCGCACCCGTGCGATGATATACACCTTCAGCCATAAAGCCTGCGCTGTTTTCATGCTTAACAAGTGTAAATCTTATCCCAGCCTTTCGCAGCGCATCAATAATCGTTAAAACTTCGCCACCAGGCATACCGAATGCATGGCGACAACCAGCTTTATATAGCCGTTTTGCAAGAATATCTGCAGCACGACGGGGTGAATGTCTCATTGGAACCTCATTAAGTTTCAGCTGTAATTTATACATCTACAAACTGGTCAATAGACACAAGATTAAAAAACGAATTTACATTCAATAACCTAAACAACGAAATTAATAATCCTAACAATGATTTAAATTTGATACAGCGCAAAGAATCCTTAATTGAATTGTATAGTGTCCTTATAATTCAAAAAACGGATAGCATAATGCCACATAAAAGACGTAAGGCCTATTATGGGCCAACATTGCTTAGCTACGGATTCAGGCCGTTTTTTCTGCTAGCCCTTATATTTGCCTCAACAGTAATTCCATTATGGGTTGCAACTTACCAAGGATTTGTTGAAATTAGCGGGCCATTTCAATCAGTTGACTGGCACGTCCATGAAATGTTGTTTGGTTATTCAGCTGCTGTTATTTGTGGTTTTTTGTTTACTGCAATACCGAATTGGACCGGGCGCATGCCAATACGTGGCTGGCCGTTGGGGGTTCTTATATTTCTATGGATTGCCGGGCGTTTGGCGATGTCAGGAATTGGAGGATTTCGCCCGCCATTTATAGTGCTGATAATTGACAGCTCGTTTCTGTTCGCAGTCGGGTTAATGGTTGTGATCGAGGTCGTTGCGGGCCGCAATTGGAAGAATTTAAAAGTCATCATTCCGATCCTGATATTTCTTGGCGCAAATATTTTATATCACACAGAAGTTTTAACTCAGGGCTCTGCCGAGTATGGCCGTCGCTTAGGTTTTGCCGTCGTAGTCTTTTTGATCACCTTGATTGGTGGGCGGGTAATTCCCAGCTTCACCCGTAACTGGTTGGCTAAATCAAACCAAGGCAAGCTTCCCGTCCCGTTTAATCGCTTTGATGGCGTTTGTTTAGTGGCTGGTGCCTGTGCTTTAATCGCTTGGGTAATTCTACCTAATGCACGATTTGTAGGATGGATTTTAATAATCACATCGGGTTTACACCTTGTCCGTTTGCTGCGCTGGCGTGGCTATCGCACATTCAGATCACCGCTTTTGGTGATGTTGCATGTCGCTTACAGTTTCATACCACTGGGCCTGTTTGTACTAGGTATAGGCGCGCAAACCGCCGGGTTACACCTACTTGGCATAGGGGCAATCGGCGGTATGACAACAGCCGTTATGATGCGTGCGTCTTTGGGTCATACTGGTCGTGCGCTAATAGCAAGCTCAAGCCTTGTGGTGGCATTTCTACTGATCGTATTGGCGGCAATCATTCGAAGTGCTGCCCCTTACGTCGAAGTTGCAATGTTATCGGGCATAGAAATTGCTGCAATAATATGGACCATTGGCTATGCAATGATTTTGTTTCATCTCGGGCCCTGGCTGTGCTCGGCAAGTATAAAGCGTCGTACACCGAGTAAACCGCCCTAAAACGCTTTAAATGTCAGTGTTGTAAGTGAACGTTCAATACCTTCGATATCCAAAAGATTATCATTGACCCATTTGCCAACGTCTACATCCTTTGGTGGATAGATTTGTGCCATTAGGTCCCACTCGCCACTTGTCGAATAGAGTTGCGAAACAAACTCGCGCTCATAAAGCGCTTCTGCAACATTGTAGGCTGTCCCCGGCTTACAACGCAACTGGACAAATATAACATTCATCAAACTCTCCTTGTCAAATCAGACAAATTACTTATCCGAACTTAGTCTTTGTACGCTATAACGCAATCCAAGTTTTATCTATTTTACAAGGAACGCTAAATGATTGATTGGGACGATGCTTTTGACAATGCCGGTTATGTGCCAAACGCACTTGGATATTTTGATACATGGCAAGAGCGCGCTGAAGTGTTTCGAAACAGCGGCGTTACATCCGCTCTGTCATTATCATACGGGCCAGAGAAACGTGAAAAGTTGGATATTTTCTGGCCAGAAGATAAACCAAAAGGTCTGGTAGTCTTTATTCATGGTGGGTATTGGTTGCGATTAGACCGACGTTACTTTTCAGATTTGGCTTTTGGCCCGCTGACTCATGGATGGGCTGTTGCCTTGCCATCCTATACGCTTGCTCCACACGCGCGGATCAACGAAATTACCCGTGAAATCTCGGCCGCCGTAACATATGCATCATCAAAGATTGACGGTCCAATCCGTGTCACAGGCCATTCTGCAGGCGGACATTTGGCCGCACGAATGATTTGTAGTAACAGCCCATTGGAAACCGAAATACAAAAGCGTATCCAAAAAACAGTATCAATTAGTGGCCTGTATGATCTGCGAAACCTATGCAAAACCAAACTGAATGAAACACTTAAACTTACACAAACAGAAGCGACCACGGAGAGTCCATGTCTGGACACACCAATTGCAGGATCAAATATAACCTGTTGGGTCGGGGGTGGTGAGCGGCCTGAGTTTATTAAACAAAGTCATTTGCTGCATGATGTCTGGAAACCACATGGCATAGATATCGACGTGCAACTCGACAACATGGAAAACCATTACACTGTTATTGATGGGCTAAAGGATCCAAATTCAAATCTGACACTGACACTGTTAAGTTAGAACAGTGTCAATTAACCTTAACCATTCCTGTTATTTTGTTACTTCACCACCAAGACAGGGCATTTTGCCAGAATTTCAACCCGGTGGGAGACACCCCCGCGCAACATCCCTTCGATATCACCCATACCGCGTGACCCGATAACGATCAGGTCTGCCTTATAAGATTTGGCACGATCCACAATCGTGCGGGCAATCGGGCCTTCTTCGGTTTCCAAATCCACATCTTGCACGCCTTGATTTCGCGCCTCACCCAAGGCTGATGCCAGCAAATACTGTGCGCCTTTTCGCAACAGTTCAGCGTCAATCGTTGCCATATGTTCAGCCTGAGCAAATTTTTTCAGGCTATCGGGCAGACGGTAAGGCTTGACCACATGCAGCAGCAAAACCTTGGCGCCGGCATTTTTTGCAATTTGGGCCCCTAAGTTAACGCATTTCAAAGAGTGTTTAGAGCCATCTACGGCGATTAGTACTTTATTGATCATTGTTTTGGCCCTTTCTAATAAAGCCCTGCAATAAATTCCTTACACAGGTAAATTCCCTACAATAGGTATAGGTATGACTTCCTCTACCTGAGGGACTTTCTCGAAACCATGTAGAACTTGCTGTGGCGCTTGTTCAATGGCTTCGATTTCTTCTGCAGTGTGATGACACGAAATAAAGTGGCCTGATGCAAGTTCGTATGTCGGTGCCGTCACCCTTTCACATGTACCGGTAATGGCAATCGGACAGCGGTTAAAAAACGGGCAGCCTACGTCGGTAATTTCAACACCGCGCGCAATGCCCACTGCCATTTCGCGTTTTTGCATGGTTTCTTCCAACCAGCCGATACGCATTTCGGGCACCGAGCTGATCAACAGACGTGTGTAAGGATGGAAGGGCGGCGACAGTACTTCGTCAACCGGCCCTTGTTCCACAATACGACCTGCATAAAGCACGACAATTTCATCGGCAAAGGCCGCAACCGTCGACAAATCGTGGGTTATGAACATAAACGACACGCCCGTTAAATCACGCAAGCGTTTCAGCAGTTTCACCACGTTCGAGGCCACAATACTATCAAGCGCCGAGGTTACTTCGTCGCACAGCATAATCTCGGGCATTGCAGCCATTGATCGTGCCAGGTTTACGCGTTGTTTTTGGCCGCCTGATAGTTCGGAAGGATAGCGTTCTGCAAACTCTACCGGCAATTCAACCAACCGCAGAATTTCCGCCACTTTTTCCCGATTTTTCTGGCCACTCAGATTTTGGAACATCTCAACCGGGCGTCCAATAATCTCACTTATCAACTGTTTCGGGTTTAGGGCTGTGTCCGCCATCTGATAAACAAATTGAATCTTTTGCAGGTCTTTCTTGGATCGGTTCTTGTATAGGCCTTTCAAGGTATGACCGTCCATAATAATATCCCCTTGTGCAGGGGGTAACAGGCCAGCAATCACACGTGCCAAAGTGGACTTACCACAACCTGACTCGCCAATCACGCCAACCACATGGCCGTTTTTCACGGACAAATTGATGTCGCGTAATACAGTTATAGCTGGCTTGCCGTCGACAATTTCACCGTAACCCGCAGTCATGTTTTTGACTTGGATGTTATCCATATCTTGATCGTGTTTATCTGTTAGCTTGTCACCCATCCCGGGCTTTGGCCCTGCATGTGCTGCGGCCATAAGGCGCTTGGTGTAAGGGTGCTGCGCGTGGTTGATAATCTGATCAACCGATCCTTGTTCCTGCACCTCACCTGAGTAAAGCACTACAATGTGATCTGCAACTTGGGCCACAACGGCCAAATCGTGAGTCACATAAATAGCGGCTGAACCTTCTTCCCTAATCACCTTTTTAAAGGCTTTCAGAACTTCGATTTGCGTGGTCACATCAAGAGCTGTTGTCGGTTCGTCCAAAACCAGCAGATCAGGGCGCCCAACCAATGCCATCGCAGCCATCAAGCGTTGTAACTGCCCGCCAGAAACTTGGTGTGGATAGCGAAAGCCAATGCGATCAGGGTCAGGTAATTCCAACGCGTGGTATAACTCAATCGCACGTGCATCTGCCTCATCTTGGGTCATTATACCGTGTAGAACAGCAGACTCTGTCACCTGCTCGTTTATGGTTAGGGCAGGGTTGAACGTGGCCGCTGCAGATTGCGCCAGATAGGCCACACGATTACCACGCAAGTCGCGTACTCTTGCGGGTTCCATTGTCAGCACATCTTCGCCTTTCAGCTTGATCGAACCGCCCGAAAACTCCAACCCCGGTTTGGTGTAGGCTAGTGCGCCAAGGGAGATGGTGGTTTTACCAGAGCCGGATTCGCCAATCAGAGCGACAACTTCACCGGCTTTCACATCAAAATCGACACCTTTAACGATTTTAACCGCTGGTTCATCTTTCTTCGGTGCTTCTATACGCAGGCCTCTTACTTCTAGTAGTTCGCTCATGAGATCATCTTCCTAGCTAGGGTACCACCTTCAGACGCTGAAACATCGTCAACGATCAGGTTAATTGCGATTGTAAAACTTGCAATGGCCAAAGCAGGCCAAACGGCGGCGTAGGATCCATATCCAAGTCCGTCAAGATTTTGACGCACCATTGATCCCCAGTCAGCCATTGGCGGCTGGATACCCAGACCAAGGAAACTTAGGGATGAGATAAAGAGCACAACAAACACCAGTCGCAGACCGAAATCTGTAGCCAATGGCATAATGGCGTTGGGCAGCACTTCACGGGTAATAATATACCACATGCCTTCACCACGCACACGGGCCGCTTCGACAAAATCCATTACCATGATGTCTTGCCCAAGCGCGCGTGCAATACGGTAAACACTGGCGGCATAAATAACACTCGCGGTTAGAATTAAGATTGGGATCGATGTGCCAAGGGCTACAACGATTAACAGACCCAACATGATAGATGGCAGTGACAGGATTGCGTCGTTTACGCGGCTAAAGATCATATCGACCCAACCACCGGCAACGGCGGCACCGATACCCAGCGTTACCCCTACGAGGTAAGCGAACATCGTTGCTAAGAAAGAAATACCGATTGTGGTGCGTGCTCCCCAAAGAACACGTGAGAGTATATCACGTTCGATATAGTCGGTTCCCAGCACATGGAAGCCTTCACCCTCGGTTTCACTCCAGACCGGCATAAAGCTGTCATAAGCAATAATATCAGCTTCGTGGAATGGGGCAATATAGGGGCCGATGAAAACCATTAAGACCCAGAATAACACAACGGAAACACCCAACTTGCCAACCCAGGTTAATTTAATTTTCTTTTTCGGTGGGGCGTCTGGAAGCTCGTCATATACCGACATGTCTTCTGTATTTGCTGTTTTATCAGTCATTTTTTGCCCCTCCTATTTCGGGTTACGTAGACGTGGGTTCGACAGAATTGCCGCCACATCAGATAGAATTATCAAAATCACATATGTGCCACAAAAGATCATCGCACAGGCTTGAACCAATGGCAGGTCGCGGGTTTGCACCCCGTCGATCATCAGTTTCGCCAATCCGGGATAAGCAAAGATGGTTTCCACGATCACCACACCTGACACCAGATAGGCCAAGTTCAGGGCCACCACGTTCACAATCGGGCCGATGGCGTTAAGAAATGCATGGCGGACAATAATACGATTGCGTCTTACACCTTTTAGAATACTCATCTCAATATACGGTGAGTTCATCACGTTCAGAATACCCGCACGTGTCATGCGGATCATTTGCGCTGACACAACAATGATCAAAGTAATCAGGGGCATCGCCGAGGCCCGTATGGTTTGCCACATGGTATCTTCAGGTGAGATATGTGCGATGGCTGGTAGCCAGCCCAAGTTAACAGCAAAAATCAATACCATGAATGTGGCGATAAAGAAGTCAGGCACCGAGATCAGGCTTAACGTGCCAAATGTCAGAACGCGGTCAATCCATGTTGCAGGATACATAGCGGCCAGAAGCCCCAGTATAATGGATAAAGGAACTGATATTATTGCGACAACGCCCGCAAGGAACATCGTGTTCCCGAAACGCCCGCCAATAAGGCTGGAAATAGTGGCACCACCGGCTTTGGATATGCCTAGGTCGCCCGTAAACATTCCGCCAAGCCATGTTGCGTATTGCATATACAATGGTTGATCCAGTCCGTTCTCGGCGCGGTATGCTGCAAGAGTTTCAGGTGTTGCGGATTGCCCCATTACGATTTGCGCCACATCGCCCGGTAAAACTGATGTGCCTACAAAAACAAGTACGGATACCACCCATAGGGTGATTATACCGATAATAATGCGCTGAATAACCATGCGTTGCATGAAATTTCCCCCTAGCGTTGTTTGCTTGGTGTTTTACTGCAATTATAGAGGTTGCAGAGTATTACATCATTGCCAGCCCAAAACAGGGCTGGCAATATATTTGTCAATATACAGATATTTATACGTCTGTGCGCCAAGCAAACTCAGGCCACTCATAGCCACCAAGTGCACCAAGAGGCATACGTGTAATGCCTTCGATCTTATCGGATTTTGCATCAAGGTAATTCCGGTGTGCTGGAATGATCATGCCGCTTTCATTATGGATAAGCGTTTGCATTTCGCAATACATTTCATGACGTAGTCCTTCATCCGTTACCGCACGCGACTCAATCAGCAACTCACCCATACGATCATTCGCCCACAGAGTGTCATTCCACGGCGCAGTTGGCGCAAATGCCAAGTTCATCATAACGTTCGCAGTTGGTCGCATATTCCATGACGTCACATTTATCGGCGTTTTCATCCAAACAGCGCCCCAGTAGCCATCATTCGGCACTTTGTTGATGTTTAGCTTCAAGCCAATCTTCTGTGCTTCACGTTGCATCAGCAAACAAATGTCCGTCATACCCGGTGCCACCTCTGCCACCTGAATTTCCGCTTCCGTTACGCCTGATTTTTCCAGGTGGAACTTGGCTTTGTCCAGATCGTGATCACGGATTGGCAAGTCTGCACAGAAATCCGGGCCGTAAGCCGCATTGATCGGCTGGTCGTTACCAATAGTACCTTGGCCTTTCAAGATCGAGCGCACGATTTTTTCACGCCGTTGGATATATTTCATAGCCAAAACAAAATCGGGATTATTCCCCGGTGCCGAATTAGACATAATACAGATGCCTGGATATGCGCCAGACGCAACAGACCAGATACCAACACCAGGTGCGGCTTCAATTTGTGGTACCGCTTTTGGATCAAGCGCCTGCATCAGATCAATATCACCGGACAACAGTGCACTTGTGCGGGCAACTTTATCTGTGATTGCAAAGATTTCAATCTCTTCGGCATTCCCACCTTCGCGCCAGTAATCTTCGTTACGGACGTGTTGCGAACGCACACCAGGTTGGAAGGTGTTCAGTTTGTATGGGCCTGTGCCAACCGGGTTTTGGAAATCAGTTGTGCCGTCTTTGATAATTTTGAAGTTTGCAGTCCCAAGAATTTTCGGCAAATCACCATTTGGCCCTGACATCACAGCTTTCACTGTGTGATTGTCAACTTTTACCCACTCAGAAACGTCTGCTACAAGTGTTTTAGCAACGGATGTTGATTTCTCGCCGTAGTGACGACCCATTGAGTATATCACATCATCTGCGCTGAACGCACTGCCGTCGTGCCATTTTACATCCTTGCGCAGCTTGAATGTCCATTCAGTGTTGTCGCCATTTGCAGAATATTCCTCTGCCAGTTCCGGGCGTGTGGTTGTGTCATCATTGAACTGAACCAGACCGTTATAATGCGCACGGCCACGTGTGTAGTCGATTGTTGATGTGTTCAGGCCTGGGTCAAGTGAGTCTGATGGGCCATGAAGGTCAGCGGCAAAGGTAATTTTGCCACCTTTTTTGGGTGTCGCAGCCATTGCAGATGTAGCTGAACTAACGATAGAACCTGCAGCGGCTATCGTTGCACCACCAGCCATAAGCCAGCCCATAACTTCGCGGCGTGATGCGCCACGGCTTAACCCGTTTTTGATCGCTTCGCGATCCATTGACGACACACTATCAATGGTCGGCATGATTTTTTTCGAATCTGTCACGTATTGTTCTCCCTAAATGTTGTTATCGAGGCATAGTCGCCTTGTTATTACTAAATTGAAACTATAATAATAATTATAGTAAGTATAAATTGAGGTTATAATATGCTCAGACGTCAAGTCCCATCAGCGAATGCACTCTTTGTTTTTGAAGTTGTCGCACGCTTGGGAAGCTTTTCAAAAGCAGCAAAAGAGCTGAACGTAACCCAACCGGCCATAAGCCGCGCCATAAGCGGATTCGAGACACATCTTGGCTATCCATTATTTGATCGCCACGGTCGTTGGATCAAACTTACACCAAGCGGAAATAGATTATATCGGGCGACATCAACCGCATTCAAAACGGTAATAGACGCCTTGCAGGAAATAAAACAACAGGAAGAAAATAGAGAAAAAGTTACGATATCAATGTCTTCGACGTCAGTTAACTACTGGTTCATACCACGACTTAAGGCATTTAAGAAAAAATTTCCGAATGTTAGTTTGGATTTTCAAATGTACTTGGATGATGGTGATGACTTGGTTCAGGGCATTGATCTATGTATCAGACTTTCCTATCCCACTGACACTAACCTTCACCGCTGGACATTTGCGGATGAACGTATCATGGCACTATGTTCACTGGATTACATACAGGAATTCGGCACCCTTGAGAAACCGGTTAAGGGCCGTAACCATACTTTGATCGAGTCTGCAGACCCAAGATACTCAATGGATGAATTTTTTCATGCAATTGGACAACCACCACTTAATGATCCAACAGTTTTAAAATTTTCCGACTATTCCAACATTATTCAAGCCGCAATTGGTGGACAGGGCATTGCGTTGGCATGGGTTCCCGAAACATCGCGATTGGTTATAGAGGGGCAATTGGTTCCCATATTTCCACAGGTCGTTAAAACCGGACGACGGTATCACATCCTTGCATCCAATCTGACACCAATGCGACCGATAGTGGAAAATATTCGCGATTGGCTAATCGGTGAAATGCGCACTGATCTTAGGAAGGTAACAACTATGATGCGCGCAAATGCAAAGTTGATGCGTACAGGTGTTGTAAAATAATACGCATTGATAAAATCCAAGCTGCATGGAATATTTAAGTGAGTAATATATTTTAGGAGAATGCCTTGAACCAACTCCTTATTTGTAGATTGTTAGTTTATTTTGTCGTTGTGGTTGGCCTGTTCGAGTCGGCTCAAGCGCAAGACACAACAGCTAATTCAAATGCTGAAGTTTCGAAATTACCAACAATCGTTGAGCTTGTACAACAGATGAATACACTTGTATCGGCGGGTGACCTGGTTGCCGCTGATATGTTGATTAATCAAGCAATAAAAGACATGCGAAATCGCGTGGAGCCTTTGATTATGCAAGCACGTCTTGCATTATTGCAAAGAAACACTGCCAAGGCTTTTTCCAGTCTTGAGCGCGCTGTTGATCTGGGCTTTGCAGATCTTGGCAAACTTTTGGAAGATCCTGCATTTACAGAGATGCAAATCGCCCAGGGAATTGGTGAACTTTTAGAGCGCAGTGCCGCTGTGCCCCGCTTTTCTTCGAATCCTACACCCGCAATCCGGCAGGGTAATACGGTAAATATTAGCACTAAAAACTTAGTATGGGATGCAAATGCAAAACGGTTCATTGCGTTGATAGATTTGAAACCCAACGATAATAATGCTCCGATGACGTCACCTGACGCGACTGGTGCTGATATCGCTTATCTTCGCACCTTAAGTAATGCTTGTGGCCTAAAGGGTGTTCTATATGACAATCGTGACCGCACGCATTCTAATTTTTCATATAATCTGTTCCCCCAAATCACCCACACAGTCTATGATAAGCAGTTACAAGCTAACAGCTTTGATTACGCTTTGGGGAATAAGTTAACATATACAGCAATTACATTCGGTAACTCATCAACACGTTATAGTCTTCCAAACGGCGGAAGCTTACCGCGGCGCTCGATGATGTGGCATAACGAAACTGGAAGGGCATATCAAAATTACACCTCGGATCATATCTATGTGTACCCAGCTGGGCGTGACGATTACCCCGCCAATTGGGCGTATAATTTTTCCAGCAAGGGTAACTCTAGAAGTGATAAATGGATTTTACGGGATATTGCTTTGATATTGGCGGCATTACCATGTGACACACGAAACAGACTGGATGCTGAAAATTTAATCGCACCTACTGTGCAAATGATTTTTCGGCATGGACAACTGCATGTACAGTCTCGTGAAACTTATCTTTCCGGTGCAGCGCACCCAGTGCTCTTTCCTGAATCCGTCAATGCGCCAAAACGCATGATGGATATTGCGGCAAGTATGCGCCCAGAAGATATCCCCCCAATGGTGCAAATGAAAATTATTGAAGAGGGGTTTTCAGAAACTGCCGGATTGGCAGGGCTCAGCGAGAAACTTGTTACGACCCCTTCTGCTATTGCACGTGTTTGGCGCGGCTGGTCCGGCCGGCAAGTGTTAAAATTAACTGCTTCTAATACAGTTGACCCAAATGGCCGTGATTTAACTTTCGATTGGAGGATTTTGCGCGGAGATCCCAAGCAAGTGAAAATTGAAGCCAACGGCCCTGATGCGACAATAACTATCAATTGGCAGAATAAAACTATTTTATCCCCCGGAGATAACCCCAGAAATATTCGCGTTGATATTGGCGTTTTTGCGAATAATGGCGTTTACGATAGCACGCCTGGTTTTATATCAATTCATTTTCCGACACACCAGAAACGACGTTATATACGTGGTGTTAATGGCGCACCACAATTGGTGTCGATTGATTACGATGCAGTAAAATACAATAGGCTTTTTGATCCAGTATTATACTGGAGCGCGCCGTGGGAGGATCAGTTCGGATATGATGCTAAAGGAAATCTTGCAGGGTGGGTCAGAAAATCGGCTACATCGCGCACCCTGTTTACAGCTAATGGGCAACTTCCAAATGGGCAAAAACCAGCTTATACAATTCAACGCAATAGCAATAAACCGCCTGTTTTAAAGGTACATTAGAAATATCAATACATACATTAGGCAAATATAGTGATTCGTTACATTGGTTCCAAAAAGGAAACAATAAGGCAAAAATAAGGACATTTTACAAACGAATTTATGATAACTTTTCATCACAACCCTGTTATAATTGGGAAAAACGCAATGAAATTAGGAAATTAAGTCGAAAAAGTGTCAAAATTGTCAAAAAGTTAAGATTTAAGTTGGACTCGTCGCTGGTTAGTAAGTTATAGTATTAATTGTATTGGGTAGCATATTTACCAAGAGTTTATTGCATATCCGATTTGGTGAATTTAATTAGTTAGGACAAGCTATGCTTACATTTAGAAAGATTGGATACATCGCCGCAATTGCTGCTGCAGGTGTATTAGGCGCAACTGCTGCGTCAGCTACTACTTATAACTTTGAAAGTACCCCTGTCACTGAAAGCGGTGTTGTTGATGGTACTCTTGTAGCCGTTGGCAGCGGCGGCGAATTGGTTGGTGTTTCAGGTTTTGAATTTGCCGGTGGAACTATTTCCGGTAAAGGCAATTTTGCTTACTTTGATGCACCATCAGGCCCACCCGGTGGCTTAGGAGCATGTACGGCGTTGACCGCTACTGCTCAATGTGCCCCTTCTAGCGACGACAACGTAACTACTGGTGAAGCTGTCGGCATCAATTTTGGTGACGGGATAGTGAATACTGTTACATTCCGCGGTACAACAATCGGCGGCAGTAATTCACATGATCTACTCGCTGCTGGCAATACATTCCTATTTTCATTGGATGGTGTTGTCTTTAAACAAGGTGTAGTTGGTGCTGGTGGTGTCTGGGCTGCAGGTGTGGCAGTAAACAATGTCAATGGCATCTACTTTGCTACAGACAACTATGAGTTATACATCGCAAGTGTCGATTACACTGGGGATGATAACCCAAATGGCGGACCAAACCCTGTTCCATTGCCTGCTGGCGGTTTACTACTGCTAACTGCTTTGGCTGGTCTAGGTGCTGCACGGAAACGTGCTAAGAAATCCTGATCAACAACTTTGATCTTAATATTTTAAGGGACCGTTTTAAACGGTCCCTTTTTTATAACTAGTTTATAGAAGTTACAATTTAGTTTTAATCGTAATAACTATACCCATAGCCTTTTTCCATATAGCGGCATTTATTCAAAACAACACCCAACAGATTTGTATGCTCTGCCAGCTCCCGTTCACAAGCATCAATTTCATCAACTGTTGTACTTTCGGCAGCTGCGACCAAAAGAACGCAATCCACTTGGTCTAAAAAACCCAATACATCATCGGTTACCATCATTGGCGGCATATCAAAGATGACCAAATTCGGGTCAAACTGCTTTTCAATTTGGCTTAAAGTATCAGTTATCGCATTGCTTTGCAGTAATTCGGATGGATTGTTGGCCGAATGGCGATTTAAGGCAAATGCCAGGTTATCACCATAGCGCAACATATGATCCTTTATTTCTTCACGTCCATCTAGTGCGCGGGAAAACTGGCATGATGTATGAGATAATCCTAACAGCTTTGCCATTGCTGGACGCCGTAAATCCATCTCGGCAACAACTGTACGTATATCTTTTTGACGCGCTAGGCTGAAGGCCAAATTTACACAAGTCGTTGTTTTACCACAGGAGCTACCGGGTGACGTTATGGCTAAACGACGCCAGTTATTAGCACGCATTTGTTGCAATACTTTGGTACGCATTAAATCGAAATGTGCTGCAGCATGGCCGCCTTCGTACGATTCAATACGATTACGTTTCATATTGGCCATATTCGGTTTAAGAGTAGCCAATTCATCCCAAGCTAAATCGACTTCGGCCACTGGTATTGATATGTGTTTACGATCAGGTCTCTTATCAGAACTTTTGCCATTGCGCGTTTTTCGAGCTTTATTTAACGCTGTTTGAATACGTTCCATCACTACTTCCCTACTTAGGTATACTGGTTTGAATTTGCTTAAGCAGGGGATCAAGCCCTGATTTTTCGATCACTTTTTGGACTAGAAGGTCCATGGGAAGATAATACGTATGCAAAGACCATACACCTGCTGGTATACCAACCATAATAATTAAAACCACGGATGTTAAAATAGCCCAGCGCGTCATTAACTGACGACGTGTAAATATATACGGTAATGTCGCGATAGGCGCAATTCCAAGCTGATTTGTAATGTCGACTGGTCGCCGTATTGAGCGATTTAAAAACTCCAGCAGGAAAATTAAACCAAACCCTAACCCAACACCGCCTAAGATGCTAAACGCAACGATCTTGCGACGGTTCGGACTATAAGGCTCTACTGGTACAATGGCTTGTTCTATGATGGAAATACGTTGCCCTTTTGATAAAACTTCAATCCGCTCACCAACTTCGGCTGTCGAACGCCGCGAGACTGCTTGATTATATTGATTTTGTGTGTTTTCATAATCCCGTTCCAACTCAGATAACTTAATAGAATTCCCCGGTGTTTTCTGAATAGAGTCGGCAAGTTGTTTAAGCTCGTCTTCTACCAATACTTTTTGTTCTCGGATATATTTAATCTGCCCATCAATATCTGCAAGCTGCAGATCATAAAGTGACATGGTTCTAGTCTCTTCTGATGACTCGCTGGGAAGCTGTTCTAAAACAGTGGCCTCTAGTGCATCAACGCGTGATTGCAGCATCTTCACACGAGGGTTGCTAGCTGCATATATTGATAATGCCGCGTCTAATTGCCGTCTAAGATCATTTAGCTGTTGTTGTTCTACACTGACCCGTCCAGTTGCGCTTTCCACACGTCCAGTACGTTCATAAAACTCAATAAATCGCGCACGCCTGTCACCTAGAATTGCATCATCACGTTGCAATTGAAGCAAGCGTTCCTGCAAAGCTGTTTGGCGTGTGCGCCTATAATCCAAACTATCAGGTAATGCATTTTGATTACTCATCTTAAATGCCAGAATTTCTGCGTTCAGCTTATCAAGATCCAACCCAAGGCGGCTTACTTCTTGTGTAAAGAATTCCATCGTCTGTGCTGCACTACCTGATCGTAACTTGACGTTTTCCTGTAAAATCAATGTCACGAATTCATTAGCCACCAGTGCAGACTGCACCGCCGTATCAGAATCAAACGAAACCGTAACTGTAGTGGCTCCACCCCACCGGCCACCACCAAGCAATTTAATCTTTGTTCTGGATCGCATGTCATTTACAATTTCGGTGGGATTCATATCATTTGTAGCACCATAGATTTGCAAACGATTAACGATATCCAGAATATTTGCACGTGTAGTTAAACGTTTTTCAATTATTTGGAGTTGCTCAGACGCGCCTGTCGTAACCGTTGAGGACGCCAATTCATCTGGTATTTGTTCACTTTCAACAAGCAATAATGCTTCTGCACGATATTTCGCGGGAAGGACCATCGCAAATGATATACCAATTGCGGAAATCAATAGGGCAACTACTAAAAAATATGGAAAACGCCGCCAAAAAATTGAGAGGTAATACTTTAGGTCAAGTTTCATTTGTCTTCTTATCTAAATCAAGTGGGTAAGGTGGGAAAAAAATGCCATCATTCAACACATTTCGAACAGTGCTCTCATTGACAGTCTTTCGTTTATCGGAAGAGGCATAAACTAGTGAAAAGTCACATAACTGGTTGACTAGCCGTGGAATGCCCTTTGTTGCCCAATGTATCAATGTGCAAGCTTCCCGAGTGAATATCATACGAGCGGCACCTGCTTTGCGCAATCTGTGTGCAATATAACCATGTACAGCTTCTGCATCCATTTCTGATAAATGAAAATTTGCTGATACTCTTTGCGCAAATTGTTTCAGATTAGGTCCGCGTATGATATCCCGTAATTCAGGTTGCCCGACAAGGATAAGCTGTAACAACTCATCTTTATTTGAGTTTATATTCGTGAACATTCGCAATTCTTCAAGCGCACGTTCACTTAGGTTCTGAGCTTCATCAAAAATAAGAACTATCCGACGGCCGGTTGCGTATACTGTAATCAAGTATTGCTGAAACTGATTGAATAACTCAACGTAAGTTGCCTCGCGTGGTGCTTCCTGATCCAACGATAGAAGAACCCAACGTAACAATTCACCGCGCTCCCCATCACCATGCGCATTGGATATGAGCCCTATCACAATTTCATCGCTGATATCTTTTAGCAAATAATGCAAAAGTGTAGTTTTCCCGGCACCCACTTCTCCAGTGATCAGTGTAATGGGGGCTTTTGTCATAAGTCCATATTCCAGCATTGTATAAGTGTGTTTGTGATTTCGTGACCAGAACAGAAAATCCGGGTCGGGCACAAGAGTAAATGGGCGCTCTGTCAGACCAAAATGATCTGTATAGATATTGATAGAACCTACCATTATATTCGCAACCCCACTACGGCCCACATTTATGTAAGGAGAAATTTATCTAGAATGCTCTAGATTAAAGCGCCCTGAACCCCAACATAAACATGAAAGCTCTAACCTTTTTTAGAACAGTATACATCTTATATTTATATACTGCTCTGTTATTTATGAATTCATGTCGTGATTGCAACTATGACAATCTATTCTGGCAAAAGTTTGGATCATCTTTGTCGAGAAAACGGCAGTTTATACTCACCTTCATGGCGAATCATTCCAAATATGGGCGCCCCATTTACGTTAAGTAAACTTTTCCAGCACAACCACGAAGCGATAAAATGTGAAAAACAGCTTTATTGATACTCATTTAGAAACAATTTTGTATGACTTGTGGCAAAAATCACTAAAAGCGCTCTTTTTATTTTGATAATTATTGATGAAATGTTAAAATGTGGTTAAATTGTGTTGAAGGGAAGATGGTTAGTGTGCGCAGCCTTATTGGCCAAGTATCTGGTAAATTTAAGGAATAAAACTCTTAGATATAGATCTTCCAATAAAGTCGAGTGGATTAACTGCCCAACGAGGCGTTCATTTAGTAGTAAGTGTCAGTATTACTGGCCATGTGTAAAGAATAGAGTTTTATTATGTCAATCCACGATGCAAATATAGTACCTAACAACACATCCATCAGGGTCATGCCCCGCTTAAGCATGTCTCTAGGACATCAAAGCCTTTATCGGCGTTTTCTTAAAAGATTTATCGATGTAGCTCTATTAATCATTACAGCACCGATCACACTGCCATTAATTGCATTGCTAGGATTGGTCATCTGGTTAAAATCTGGATCGCACCCATTCTATACACAAGATCGCATTGGTAAAAACGGACAAATTTTCAAACTCTGGAAATTAAGAACAATGGTTCCAGGCGCAGATGCACTTTTAGAGGCTTATCTTGCTACAAACCCGGCAGCAAAA
>JAJFHY010000136.1 GCA_021775375.1 Amylibacter sp.
ATGATCATCGGCGCAGGGCCCATAATTATCGGGCAGGCTTGCGAATTTGACTACTCGGGCGCACAGGCCTGCAAAGCTTTACGCGAAGAAGGTTACCGTGTCATTTTGGTCAACTCCAACCCGGCCACCATCATGACCGACCCCGATATGGCCGATGCCACATATATCGAACCCATTACACCTGAAGTCGTTGCCAAGATTATCGCCAAGGAAAGACCTGACGCACTATTGCCGACGATGGGTGGGCAAACAGGGCTGAACACGGCTCTTGCACTGGATGATGATGGTACGTTGGAAAAGTATAATGTGGAACTGATCGGGGCCGATCGCAAAGCAATTGAGATGGCCGAAGACCGCAAGCTTTTTCGTGAGGCTATGGACCGGCTTGGTATTGAAAACCCGCGCGCAACCATCGCTGAAAGCATGGAAGAAGCCATGGCTGCAATCGAAGACGTCGGCCTGCCTGCCATCATTCGCCCCGCCTTTACCATGGGTGGCACCGGTGGCGGCATTGCATATAATCGCGCCGATTATGAGAAAATCTGCGGCACTGGACTTGATGCCTCGCCTGTAAACCAAATCCTGATCGACGAAAGTCTTTTGGGCTGGAAAGAGTTTGAAATGGAGGTGGTGCGTGACAAGGCCGACAATGCTATCATCATCTGCGCCATTGAAAACGTTGACCCGATGGGTGTGCATACAGGCGACAGTATCACTGTTGCCCCCGCACTGACCCTTACGGATAAAGAATACCAGATGATGCGCACCCTTTCGATAAACGTGCTGCGCGAGATCGGTGTGGAAACAGGCGGATCGAATGTGCAATGGGCGGTAAACCCTGTGGATGGCCGCATGGTGGTTATCGAAATGAACCCGCGTGTATCACGCTCATCGGCGCTGGCATCCAAAGCCACAGGCTTTCCCATCGCCAAGATTGCTGCAAAACTGGCCGTGGGTTTCACACTGGATGAACTCGACAATGATATCACAGGTGTCACGCCTGCTTCATTTGAGCCGACAATCGACTATGTTGTCACTAAAATCCCGCGCTTTGCCTTTGAAAAATTCCCGGGCGCAGAACCGACATTGACCACCGCGATGAAATCAGTGGGCGAAGTGATGGCCGTTGGGCGTACCATTCATGAAAGCATGCAAAAAGCACTGGCATCATTGGAAACCGGGCTTACAGGTTTTGACGAAATTGATATCGACGGCATGCCCCTTGATACCGACATCGTTAAAACCGATGACCCCTCCGGCAACCTGCCCTATATCCTGATCGGGGCAACCCCCGCCGCACAAGAGGCCATTGACAAAAACCTGACACGCGCCATGTCGGAACAAACACCCGACCGTTTGTTGATAATCGCACATTCCATGCGTTTCGGTTTTTCCGATGACGAAATATTCGAGATCACAAAGTTCGACCCTTGGTTCTTGGCCCGCATCCGCGAGATCATCGCCATTGAACAGGACATTCGCAAAAATGGCCTGCCGACAGATGCGGTCAGTATGCGCCGTTTGAAGATGTTCGGCTTTAGCGACGCACGGCTTGCCACGCTCACAGGTGCGAAAGAACGCGACATACGCATCCAGCGTACAAAAATGGGTGTAACCGCCGTCTTTAAACGCATCGACACATGCGCCGCCGAATTCGAGGCCCAAACCCCATATATGTATTCCACATATGAAGCAGATGCGATGGGCAGCGTCGAATGTGAAGCCCGCCCTACCGACCGCAAAAAAGTCGTCATCCTCGGCGGCGGCCCAAACCGTATCGGCCAAGGCATCGAGTTTGATTATTGCTGCTGCCACGCCTGTTATGCTTTGACCGAAGCAGGCTATGAAACCATTATGGTGAACTGTAACCCCGAAACAGTTTCCACCGATTACGACACTTCGGATCGTTTGTACTTTGAACCGCTGACCATGGAAAACGTGATGGAAATCTTGCGCGTTGAGCAGGAAAACGGAACGTTACACGGCGTTATTGTGCAATTCGGCGGCCAAACGCCCCTGAAACTCGCCAACGACCTAGAGGCCGAAGGCATCCCGATATTGGGCACCACACCCGATGCCATTGATCTGGCCGAAGACCGCGAGCGCTTCCAGCAGCTTTTGGAAAAGCTCGACCTGAAACAACCTTATAACGGTATCGCGCATTCGCCCGAAGAAGCCTTTACCATCGCTCAGGACGTCGGTTACCCGCTGGTGATCCGCCCGTCTTATGTGCTGGGTGGCCGTGCGATGGAAATCATCCGCGATGACGCGCAACTGAAACGCTATATCACTGAAGCCGTCAAAGTATCAGGCGACAGTCCCGTATTGCTGGACAGCTACCTTGTGGGGGCCATCGAGGTTGATGTCGACGCGCTTTGCGATGGCCAGACCGTGCATGTCGCCGGCATCCTGCAACACATCGAAGAGGCCGGCGTGCATTCCGGCGACAGTGCCTGTTCGTTGCCGCCCTATTCCCTGTCATCTGAATTGATAGAGGAAATGAAACGCCAGACCGAAGCGATGGCTATTGGCCTGAATGTGGTTGGTCTGATGAACGTGCAGTTCGCCATC
Organism: Amylibacter sp.; assembly: GCA_021775375.1. GTDB lineage: Bacteria > Pseudomonadota > Alphaproteobacteria > Rhodobacterales > Rhodobacteraceae > Amylibacter. The sequence continues at coordinate 2,572 of JAJFHY010000136.1, forward strand.
AAGGACGATGTGATCTTTATCCTGGAGGTCAACCCGCGTGCATCACGCACAGTGCCTTTTGTGGCCAAGGCGGTAAACTCGCCCATCGCCGCCATTGCCGCGCGTATCATGGCAGGTGAAAAGCTGGGTGCGTTCGATTTGAAATCACCGCACACCGAGCATTTTGCAGTCAAAGAGGCCGTATTGCCCTTTAACCGCTTCCCCGGCGTCGACCCGTTGCTTGGCCCGGAAATGCGCTCGACCGGTGAGGTTATGGGGCTGGACAAAACCTTTGCCCGTGCGTTCCTGAAATCACAACTGGGTGCAGGCACACCGCTGCCCAGCTCGGGAACCGTGTTCATTTCAGTCAAGCCCGCCGATAAATCGGACCTGATCCTGGAAGCCGCGCAAATCTTGTCGGGCCTAGGTTTCACCATCCTTGCCACGGGTGGTACATCGACGTGGTTATCGGATAATGCCATCTCTAATACCAAAGTGTTAAAAGTCTATGAAGGCCGCCCCAACATTGCCGATATGCTGCAAGACGGCGAGGTCGATCTGATCTTCAACACCACCGAAGGCACACAATCCCTGAACGACAGCAAACACATCCGCGCCGCCGCATTATACGGCAAAATCGCCTATTACACGACCGCCGCCGCCTCTAACGCGGCTGCCAAGGCGATCCGAAACATGGCCGAAGGTGAGATCGAGGTTAGGGCGTTACAGGAGTATTAACAAAGAAATGCGAAGGCACTTCTTTGAACCGGCAGGGGAAGGTCAGGCGCGGCCCACGTCTATCGACGAGGGCAGTGATAAATAAAAACCCAGATAATTAATCGAACTTTTTCTTAACTTTCCAAGTAAAATATAAATCTTTTTCAAGTAATTCAGCTGGTGTCTCAAACCTCTCTCTAATTGCTGGAACCATCGATTTAACAAAGTGTCCACCCCCAAGTATTGATATAGCCGCGGGAACAAGAGTACTTAAACCAGATGTTAAACAAGCAGCTGAAATAGAAAATGCAGCAATACCTGAATTATCGATTATACTTTTTCCTGCCTTACGGCGGCTTTTATCCAAGACATGTTCGATCTCAATTAAATCAGGTGCTATCTTTTCTCTATAAACATCTTCAAGCTCTTTGCCATCTGTATCAACATCCTCAACATAGTCGAAAACTTTACTTCTATACTGTTCGAAATGATGCCATTCCTTATCTCTTAACTTAATTAAATCATTAACATTACGCGCAGATAAAATAGGTACTTCAGCATCAATTTTATTTTTCCGTATATCTTCAGGGAAAAGAATATTTAGAATTTGAAGTTCTGTAGAATCTGACAATACATTCTTTGTTTTATATTGCGACGAAGCAACCGCTTTTGATGTTAAATCATATGTTTTAATCGTAGCTTTATGTCTGAAAATTCCCAACTTGTGCACTATATCACTCGATAGAATTTTCTGTTCCTGAACACCCTTTAAAAAATCAGGTTCTACATCAAAAACATGATAAAGCTCACCATGTTCAAGGTATTGCTCACTACCTGTCATTTTAAAACTAATGCCGCCGCTTTCCCAGCGTTCATCAATATGAACATCACAATTATCTAAAAACGATTTGTAAATGCTCCCATATACATTTGCATCGGGATTTATATTATCAATTTCGAGTGAATTCACCATTAAATCGCTTAAACATTCTTGGCAAATATGAATGGGATCAAAAGGCATAAAAGTAACAATACCTCTCTCAATCAGAGGCAATAACATTATAACTGTTGAAACAGCAAATGCCGCTTCACGCACTTCTCTTTTAGATAGTTCTACATCATCGATATTGAAGTATAATGTTGCATTTTGGAATGGGTTAAATAGGATTAATTGTTCTGCATATAGTGCTGCAAACGCCACTGCTGATTCAATTTTTTTGACTCTACAACTTGGGGCAATACATTCAGATCCCAAACCAGAAGCAGCTGAATTACCCAAAAAATCAAAACCTAGTACATTTTTTCTAGGCGCTGGCAATTGCTCCCCTAGTTCAAACATCAGTTGTAAAACTCGCTCTTTCGGAAGCATACGAACTTGGTCTTCAAACGAAGAAAATTCACCTAATCCAGTTACATTCAAATACTTTGATATAATTGTTAAAATATCGCTACTCACGTGATATCCTTCTAATAATAATTAAGTGTAACAGGCATGTATGAATTGTGCGAGTCAAACTGCCGTTGTCTCAATTTATCGAAAGTACGAAGCACACATGTTATTATAGCAACATTTCTATAATGTCGAAGTTCACAAAAAACCGCAGCTGCGGACAACTGCGGTTTGATCGTGTCAGAGTTTCTCTTAAGCGCTAACTATCGCGCACAATGAAAACCGATTGCGTTGCATGCCGCGCCACACGCGCCGCATTTGGCCCCAGCAGATAGTCCTGCGTTTCCGGCCTATGTGAGGCCATGACAATAAGGCTGCAATTCACCTCATCTGCCGCTTTCAAGATTCTTTTGTATATCGTACCTACCTTCACATGATCAGAGGCTTTTACACCCGACGGCACATTATCAGTGACGAATGTTGCGAGATCTTTTTGTGCCGCCACCAATGCCTTTTCTGTATGATCAGGTGGAAAAAACGACCCTACAAGAGCCATCCCATAGTCTGGAATGACCGTAACGATGTGCAGTTCTCCGCCGTTCTTTTGCGCCAAATCAACCGCAACCGGCAGTGCTTTTTTCCAAGAGCTTTCCTGATTAAGGTCAACAGGTACCAAAATTGTTTTATACATCTTATGGTTCCTTTCTACGCTGCTTGCGTTACTGATTTACGTTTACGCCCAAGTTGCAACATGCAGATTAGACCCAACAAAATTAGTGCCGGAATGTAGAACAGCTCTTTTGGTTTTCGGTCACGTTTAAGCAGGACCTTATCGATCAAGATGGGATTATCAAAATCACCCATAGTGAACAACCGATCCAGTTGTTTATGCTTGGAGTCCCATGTCAGGCTGTCGATAATGACCTTGCCGTCTTCCTCCATTACCTGAAGCCCGCCGCTGGTAAACCTGGATGCGCCATCAGCCTTTTCGCCAAGATCTACAATGATACTGGTATTGTTCGGCTTATCAACATCATCAAAATCAGGCCCGACAATACGTATGCGCATATCAGCCCCATCCGGCATTGCTTCTGCCAGGGTAATTGCCTGCGCGCCCGATCTCACTTCAAATGGTGGTGACACGTAATCCAGCCAGAACCCCGGGCGGAACAACGTGAATGCAATCAGCAGTAAGGCAACGCTTTCCCATAGTTTGCTTTTGAACAGGAACCATCCCATCGTTGCGGCCGCAAATAACATCATAGCCCCTGTTGCCACCACAAAGACAAACATACCTTTCGCAAATGTGACATTCATCAGCAGTAATTCTGTGTTGAACAAAAACAGGAAGGGCAACAAAGCCGTACGGATATCGTATGTGAACCCTTGGATACCTGTTTTAATAGGATCGCCACCGGATATCGCTGCCGCCGCATAAGCCGCCAGACCTACGGGTGGCGTATCATCTGCCAGGATACCGAAGTAAAAGACATAAAGGTGCACCGCCACGAGGGGCAAGATCAACCCGGATTTCGCCGCGAGCGCCACAATCACCGGTGCCATTAGACCAGCCACAACCAGATAGTTTGCTGTTGTCGGCAGTCCCATACCCAAAAGCAGGCTCATGATGGCCACAAGGATCAACATGATCAGCAGGTTGCCACCCGACAGGAATTCAACGACTTCGCCGACAAATCCATGTGCGCCCGTTAACGAGATTGAGCCAACAATAACACCGGCTGCCGCCGTTGCTATGCCGATAGAAATCATGTTGCGAGCACCCGAAATAACGCCATCGACACATTCACAAATACCAACTTTCAAGCGGTTGAAAACGTCGGATTCGCCGCGGAATATAGCTTTTAGAGGATGTTGTGTAAGTGCTATGAAAATCATTGCAAGACACGCGTAATACGCAGACAAATGCGCAGATAAACGTTCCGGAGACGGTAAGATACACCATAACAATATGATGATCGGTAATAGAAAATACAGACCGGTCCATGCAGTTTCAGATGCGACAGGTAAAACCGTAATAGGGGCATCCGGGTCATCGACTTCCAAATCCGGTCGCCTTGATGCTAAATAAACCAGCACCAAATACAACACCATCGCAATTGCCAAAACCGCATAAGCTGTCAGTCCCGGGAATGCCGCCTTTACTTGCCCAAGCGTGAAATAGACAAAAATGAATAAAAACGCGACAGTGATAAATCCGGTTAAGAACCCTATCATTTTATGTGTCATTGTTTTGGTTGATGGTGGTTTTGGCAAACCCTTAAGGTTTAATTTGCTGGCTTCCAGATGCACAATATAGACAAGTGCGATATAGGAAATAAGGGCAGGCAACAACGCATGTTTAAGAAGCGTGGTATATTCAACGCCAGTAAATTCTGCGATCAAAAAGGCAGCCGCCCCCATTACAGGTGGCATTAACTGACCGTTGGTCGAGGATGCAACTTCAACGGCTCCAGCCTTTTCAGGGCTAAATCCGGTACGTTTCATCAAGGGTATAGTGAATGTCCCTGTTGTCACGGTGTTGGCAATTGATGAGCCTGAATAGAGACCACTTAGAGCAGAGGCGATCACGGCAGCTTTTGCCGGCCCACCTTTAAAATGCCCCAGAAGAGCAAATGCTATCTTAATAAAATAACCGCCCGCGCCTGCCTTTTCCAAAATGGCGCCGAATAGCACGAACAAGAAAATCGTCTGGGTTGATACGGCAAGCGGTTTCCCGAATATGCCTTCTTCCTGCATCCAGAAATGCCACATACCTTTAGCAAAAGAGGCCCCGCCCCAGTTACCGCCACCAATGAATACATAAGCGGCCAAAACGGTTGCAACCACAACCAGCGGCAATCCAAGAGATCGGTAAACTGCTAAAGTCAGCACCACGACACCGAGCACTGCAATTGTCATATCATATTTGATGTTCGGATGTACGAAATCACCGGCCCGCTCGGCTATATTGGCGTTCATAACGACCATATACAACATGGCAAAAACGCCTATTAGCAACATGACCCAGTCATACCACGGGATACTGTTACGCGAGCTGCTTTTGAACAACGGGAAGGCCAAAGTGGCCAAAGTCAGTGAAAATGCCAAATGAATTTTACGTGAAATCGACAGGTTACCTATGAACTGGAAGAAGTCGATCCCGAGTGTGGTAGCCAACCAAGACGGCAAAGGCGATGCGATATACAATTGATATATTGACCATGTGAAGCAAATTACCGGTATAAGTTTACCTTCCCAACCTAATGGGTTCCGCGCGCCCGTATCAACATCTGCAACAAGCTTGTCAGCTTCCGATAGTGTTTCGTTATCCGCCATTTCCGTCTCTCCCCAGAGTGCCTGTCTATGCGTAAATAAAATTCAGCCCGACATCAAAAATAAAAGTTTTAATTCTTATATTTAGCAAAAAAAGTAGCAGAGAGTTTCCCCTCTGCTACTATAGCTTGGATTACATCCAGCCTTGTTCTTTGTAGTATTTGGCAGCGCCGTCATGCAGTGGTGCAGACAGGCCGTCTTTGATCATTTCTTCTGGTTTCAGATTGGCAAACGCAGGGTGTAGTTTTTTGAATTGGTCAAAATTCTCGAAGACTGCTTTCACAACAACATAGACCACTTCTTCCGGCACATCAGCACTGGTGACAAATGTTGCACCCACACCGAATGTTGTGATGTCCTTGTCATTGTTATACATGCCAGCCGGGATAGTTGCTTTACGGTAATATGAATTATCCGCAATCAACTTATCAATGGCAGGACCAGTCACATCAACCAGATGGGCCGCACATGACGCCAATGATTCCTGTGTAAGTGCAGATGGGTGACCCACCAGCCAGAAATAAGCGTCGATTTTGCCGTCACAAACAGCAGCACCGGTTTCCGCAGATTTCATTTCCGCAGCTAGAGCAAGATCAGAACGCTGCCAACCAAGTGCACCTTCCAGAACTTCCCATGTACCGCGTGTACCGGAACCGGGGTTACCGATATTCATCCGCTTGCCTTTAACATCTGTAATGTTGGCAACACCCGCATCATCACGTGCGATAACCGTCACAGGTTCAGCATGTACTGAGAAAACTGCGCGCAAGTTCTCGAACTTGCCGGCCTCTTCGAATTTTGTTGTGCCGTTATAGGCATGGTACTGCCAGTCGGATTGGGCCACGCCGAATTCCAACTCACCCGCTTTGATGGTGTTGATGTTGTAGATTGAACCACCGGTAGACTCTGCAGAGCAGCGGATTCCATGTTCTTTGCGGTTTTTATTGACCAGACGGCAAATCGCGCCACCTGTTGGGTAATAAACCCCGGTCACACCACCTGTACCGATTGATACAAATTGCTCTGCCGCACCCGGCAAAGCCATCCCAGTTGCCATCACAGCGCCTAAAGCTGCACTAATGGCCGTCTTTTTTGATAATATCTTCATTATATCCTCCCTGAAGATCAAGTTAACAATTTACGTTGCAGATTAACACTGCAGCCAGCATTTATTGCTGGTAATTCTTGCGTTATAATACCCCCTCTTTTGTTTCTAGGTTATTCAAACTGGAAACAATATCAGACTGATAAGCAAAAATAGAGGGCAACCCACCAGTATGGATAAAGGCTACACGGGAACCAGAATTAATGAACCCACCAACTATAAACGCTATCAAGCCCGCCATGGTGCGCCCTGTATATACAGGGTCCAACAGCAATGCTTCATCTTTTGCAGCATAAGAAAGTGCAGCTATAACCTGGTCATTTAACTGCCCATAACCCGGGGCCAGCACTTCATCATTAACCAGGATATCATCCGGCTTAACCCAGTCACCACCCAACATGGCACAAACCTCTGCTGCGCGCCGGGCAACGCGTGGATGTTGTTGTTCCGCATCACGGCGAACACATATCCCATGCACTGGAACGTCCCAGCCAATAGCCCTAGCCCCTGCCAGAAAACCCGCATGTGTTAATCCGCTGCCGGAAGGTATGACGACATGATCAGGCATCGCATCCATCTCTTTAAATTGCATAAAGCACTCTGCGGCACACCGCGCATATCCCAAGCCACCAAGGGCCGGGAAATCTATCCCTAGATGAACTACATATGGACGGTGCCCCTTGGCCCGCAAATCGTCAGCCATTCGATCCAGATTGGCATCTGCGGCAGCTTCATCTTCACCTTCTGAAAAATGATGGATTTCCGCCCCAAGAAGGTGGTTCAACAATACATTGCCTGAACTATTATACACCGCATCATCTTTGGGCACACGGTCCTCTAGCTGAACCACCGCTTTCATACCCAGTCTGCATGCAGCGGCTGCACAAAGGCGGACAAAATTGGACTGAACAGCACCTGTTATCAACAAAGTATCCGCACCGTCCCGCACCGCTGGCCCAAGATAATATTCAAGCTGGCGTATTTTATTGCCACCCATTGCCAAAGGTAATGTGTCGTCTCTTTTCACAAACAACTCTATATCCAAGCGCGCGCCAAGGCGTGGCAACAGATCAAGTGATGTACATTTCAAATCAAGATCAGCCGTCGGGAAGCTCTTTAGCTGCGGCAACAGATTTAACCCGTCATATGACATCTATTATTCCTTTTAGTAACAGTGAAAGCCCCATTGTAATCAACACGATTTCCAACAGGCGTCGTAAATGGAGTGGCGTGATAAACCGCCGCCCAAATACCCCTATAGCTATTCCGCAAAGAACGGCGGGGATCAGAACGGATGACATCAACCAGATAGTTGAACCGGCACCCGCAAACCCAAGGTGCAATGCAAATGCAAGCAAATAGGCAATGACAAAATAGGCCCGCAAAGTCCCCCGTGTGGTCAAAGCATCTGTCCCACTGGATAATAATGCCCACAATGCCACTGGCCCCGGTATTGCAAGCGCGCCTGTCATCGCCCCTGATACACTGCCACCTATTCGGGTGATCCATGGGCTGCTTGCGCCGCTTAGCTGTTTTGCCGGAAAGAATTTTAACTGCACCACAGATAACAAAACAACACTGGCCCCCAGTAATTTTAACGTTGATGTTTCCAAAAGCATTAACAAACCGAAACCAATAGGCAGCCCGAAACATGCCCAAAGGCTGAGGTCAATCAAAGGTTTTCGGCTAATAGATTTGACTTCGGTCGGCAACAGACACAAGGTCAGAACAAGGTTCAGGATGATCGCGGTTTGAACCGCTGAAATACTGTCCAGAAAGTACAGTAGCGACGGGCCGGCGATCAAGCCCAGCCCGACTCCGGTTGCAACCTGTAGCGCAGACCCCAACAGGATCAGACCAAACATCAGGCCAAGACCGCTTAAAGAGACCGTTTGTTGCAATAATTCCAGCATCCGTTGACTATCGCAACTGGTCATTCTTAATACAATTGACTTTTATTGGCCCGATACTTTAACAAAGCTAATGTAATGAAAACCAAACCCAGCCTCCGTTCTCTTGAAGCTTTTCATGCCGTGGTAACACTCGGCTCGGTTTCCGCGGCTGCCAGCAATCTGTTTGTAACCGAACCTGCGATCAGCCATCTACTGCGTGGTTTGGAAAAAGCGACCGGCCTGACTTTGTTTGGCAAAAAAGGTAGACGTTTGGAATTGACCCCGGATGGTCGTTTGTTTTTTGATGAAACAGCATCGGCGATGTCCGTTCTTGCAAGACTAGATACAGTGGCAGATGCAATTCGATCGGCAAAACACGGTCATATCCGATTAGTGGCAATTCCGGTTGTCGCAGATTACTCTTTGCCCAAAATTCTTTGTGCCTTTTCAAAAGAACACCCTGATATTGATATATCAGTGAATGTTGCCGAGGGGCACAGAGCATTAGATATTCTTCACCGTGGCAATGCCGATTTGGCTATAGCAATTAACAACAGTACAAGGGACAACCAAAGCCACGCAGAATTCAGCAGTTATGCAATGGCAATTGGCCCCGCAGAACGTTTTGAGCCTTCTGCGGATGCGGTCTCTTTAGCATCCCTATGTACGGAACCGTTTGTTGCCCTGACCCCAGGCTGTCCGTTTCGCTATGCACTGGACCAACATCTAACACGGCAGGATTTGATGTTTTCACATACGCTTGAGGTGGAAACCCAAAGTGCTATTGTAAAGTTGGTATCTATGGGTTTTGGCATCAGTATTGTTGATGCCATTGCCGCAAAGGCCGAAACACATCAAATATCTGCAACTCATTTCCACCCACCACTTCGCTGGACTTATCATTTGCTATCACCTGCTAATGTTAAACTATCTACAGCAGCACAGGTATTCACCGATTTTGTTGCCAAGTCGTGGACCGAATAGCAGGGACCATCCTATACAAATATTTTAACGCATGATTTAGTACAGTCATTATTTATCTTAACCTTAATCATGGAACCACTGTATTCCAATAAAAGGACAAATAGATGCCTGCTGTTTTGCCCCCGAATGACCCGGAATCCGATGCACGCATAAAAGCGGTATTCGATGACATACGACAGACACGCAAATCTGATTTCATAAACAACATTTGGCGTTATCTTGCGTTTGATGCTGATTTACTGGAACGCACATGGGCAGAGGTAAAGGCTGTGATGGCTACACCATCTGATCTTGATCCACTGACGAAGGAATTGCTGTATCTGGCGGTATCAATTATTAACAACTGTGAATATTGTGTACATTCACATTCCGCCGCAGCCAGAGCAAAAGGCATGACAAACCAACAACACGCAGAGGTGTTGAAGATCGTATCGCTGGCTGCAAAAACCAATCACCTGGCAAATGCAATGCAAGTGCCGGTTGACCCGGAATTCATTTTGACGGAAGAGTAACTTATGCCGATAACAACGTTTGACGTAGAATTTTAAGACTCTCTAGCACTACAACTGATCAACAATTTTAATCTCGGAATAAAGGAAATTCATCATGGCAGCTGGAGATATCATCTGGACCTATTTTAACGGCGCGTGGCATCAAGGTGATTTACCGGTAATGAATGCAGCAGATCACGGAACTTGGTTAGGTTCACTTGTATTTGACGGTGCCCGTTCGTTCGAAGGCCTGGTACCCGATTTGGAAGCGCATTGCGCGCGGGTAAACAATTCTGCACTTGTTATGGGGTTGAAGCCAACCAAAAGCGTACAGGAATTGATTGATCTTACGATGGAAGGTTTAACAAATTTCGCACCCGACGCCGCTGTCTATATCCGCCCTATGTATTGGTCCAAGGATGGTGGGAAAAGCTTGATTATACCCGATCCTTCCTCGACTGCATTTTGTCTTTGCCTTGAGCAACTGCCAATGGCACCCGCCACAGCCAGCCAAACCCTTTGCCGCACACAGTTCACACGCCCAATGATGTCAATGGCCCCAGTTAACGCAAAGGCTGCATGCCTTTACCCGAACAATGGACGTATGATCAGAGAGGCGCATGCGCGCGGCTATAACAACGCGATAGTCACTGATGCATTGGGCAATATTGCAGAATCCGCCACTGCAAATATTTTTATGGTTAAGGATGGTGTGGTTTCCACACCCGTACCTAATGGCACATTCCTGAACGGGATTACACGTCAGCGTGTCATCAAATTATTACGGGCTGCGGGCCGCGAAGTTCAGGAAGTGACATTGCGTTTTGAAGATTTTATAAACGCCGATGAAGTATTTTTAAGCGGCAATATCGCAAAAATAACACCTATTGTGAAAATTGAAGATAGCGAATATCCGATAGGACCGGTTGCAGATCAAGCGCGTGAACTTTATTGGGAATGGGCCCAAAAAGCATAGATAACGATGGGCGCGCATAAATGCCGCCCACCTTTTTGCATTTATACCATAGCAAAGATTCTAGAAGGCCCACCTGTTCCACCACGATGTTTTGGCGCACCGACAATCAAGGTTGCACCCGCTGCCGGAACTTTATCCAGATTGGCCAGATTTTCGATCCCGAAACGGCCTGTTGGTAGCCACGCATAGTGTGTTGCAAAATCCGCCGACATCCCGTGGTCAAGCGAAAGCGTATCCACAGCGATCGATGTTGCGCCGGTTTCTTCTATCAACATATTAGCGGCCTCGACATGAAACCCCGGGTAATGTTGTGCGCCTGCTGCATCTGCATTGCGGAATTTATCACTTGCTACGTTTGCAGCCCATCCTGAATACATCGCCACACAGGCATTTGCAGGAATATCACCGTTTGCAGCCATCCATGTTTTAATATCTTCAGGTGTGACTTGTGCGTTTGCATCATCGGCGGCACGCGCTGCTATATCAATCACGCAAAGCGGCGCAATCAGGTTTTCGACAGGGATTTCGGCCACGGATTTACCATCCGCAGAAAAGTGTAGCGGTGCATCCACATGCGTACCCGTATGTTCATTGACCGACAGTAGATTTAAATTGAAATGGTGTTCGGCAAAGTTGAATTTCTGCTCCATTTGAAACCCGGATTCGCCGAAATATGTTGGAAAGTCAGGATGTAATTCATGGGTCATGTCCAAGACGGAACTATGCCCATCGGCCATTGCCGGCGTGCCGGTCATAGCAGAACCAACCACCGCTGTAGCCGCGCCTGCCGTTGCTGCTTTGAAAAAGCTACGGCGTGACAACATTTTATCCTTTACCGCATTCATTACGCAAATATCACACATTATCGTTCTCCCTTTTTTCTAGTCAATTATTCCAGTCAATACGTATTTATAGATCGCAGTAGCTTACCGCGATAAAATTGGTTTGGAAGAATATTTTCAAAAAGATTAAAATAAGCATATATTGCGCGGGCAATTATTGCGGCATTTCTATGCTTAACCCTCTTTCCTGAAAAACAGGTAATATGCACTGGGTACAAAAAATAATGACATGATTGAAGATAGTAACAACCCGCCAATCATCAGCGTGGCCATAGGTTCAAACATCGCCCCGCCTGAAAGTGCCATGGGTAGAAGGCCCAGAATTGTTGTTAAAGACGTAAGTGTAATCGGGGTTACACGTTTACACGAAGCAGTAACAATAGCCTCACGCAGAGCAGCAGTTTTGCGTTCGATGTCTATTTGATCAATTAACACGATTGCATTGTTGATGATGATCCCCATCAATGAAATTAAGCCTAATGTGGCAAAGAAAGACATTGGCCGTCCTGTTAAATACAATGTTAACGGGGCGCCAGCCAGGATCAATGGGATCGTCATAAAGGTCAATCCAACCCTGCGGATAGAATTAAACTGATACATGAGCGCCAAAAGCATGATCATTAAACCCAAAGGAATTCCGGCAAGCAAATCGCCATTGGTGTCACCGCTGTCTTCAGTTTCACCGCCTATTTCCCAGCGATAACCACCGCTGAGATCCAGATCATCAAGAACCGGTTGTATAATTTTAATAACATTAACAGCATCCAAGGAACTGCTTTTAGCGTAAACTATAATCTGGCGTTCCTGGTTCTCTCTGCGCATTTGGGAAAACTCCAGTTTAGGTTTAAATGACGCGACTTGATTCAACGAGATTAAACGACCGCCTGCGGGCACAGAAAGGTTTGCCAGATCTTCTATAGAAGATCGAAATGTTTCATTTGCACGCAAGACAATGGGAATAGCCTCTGAACCTTCGCGATATGTGGAATAAGATGTTCCCGAAAAATAGGTATCCATAACATCAGAAATTTCTTTTGATGTGACCCCTAGTTCCCGCGCTTTATTCTGCGCAATATCAATGACTATTTTTACCGATTTATTGCCCCAGTCATTTTCGTTTTGTTCCAGGTTCGGTAATGCATCAAATCCCACCTCGACTTTTTTAGCCATATCCAAAAGATGATCCGCATCAGGGCCTTTTATTTTAATTTCTACAATTCCAGACTCGCTTCCGCCCATCGACAAACGCTTGATCTTAAACCGCGCAGCAGGGTGGTTCTCGTATAAATATCGTCTTACTCTTTCCTGCGCTATAACTGCATCTTCTGCACTCGTCGTATTTACCAGAAAAAACGCACTGGCCTGATCTGTATCCGCAGGACTTAAACTAAGATAAAACCGCGGACCTCCATCTCCAACATAGACAGTGGTATTCACAATTTCTTTGTTTATCTTCTTGTTCAAGAGCCATTGTTCAACAGCCAATGCCTCTTTTTCAGTTTCCGATAGAGCCGTACCTTTGGGCATATCCATATAAACTAGAAATTCACTGCGTTCGCTCAACGGGAATTGTTCATTTTTCAACAAACCAAACACGTTGCTGGATAAATACACTGTAAAATAGGCTAATACTATGATCGGGACGCCAAAAGGTATCATCTTGGAAATCAGAATTCTGTAGCCACTTACAAACTTGTTTTCAACTTTTTCGCTTGGCTTGTCTTCATGTTTCAACAAATGCACACAGAGGAAAGGTAAAATATAATGGGCTGTCAGCCACGACCCGGATAACATCAAAGCGACAACTGCACCCAATGAATACGCAAACTCACCTGAGGTTCCATCAAGTTGGAACATCGGTGCAAAGGCTGAAATAGTGGTGATTGAGGCAACTGCCAATGGTATGAAAAACTGCCCACCGGCATTAATTGCTGCATCTCTGACCGGTTCACCTGCAGCAACCCTATTTTGAATATCTTCCACCACAACCAATCCGTTATCCACCAATAACCCGAGTGAAATGATAACAGCTGCAATCGAAATCTGGTGCAGATCAACCCCCATCATCGGCATCCCCAACAACGCAAACATCAATGTAAAAGGCACAATACAAACGACAACAAATGCCACACGTAAGCCCAAGAATACAAACATCACCAACATCACCACAACGAGGGTCTGTAATACATTCATTATTGCAGCATTAATGGATTCCGAAACGGCGGTTTCTTGATAGGTTGAAAATGAATAAGAAATCCCGATTGGCTGAGTTTGCTCATAATCCGCCACGCGACTTTTCAAGGCCGTTCCTAGTTGTTGTAAGTCCTGTGTGTCCGACATCTCAACAGCCAACATTAAAGCTGGCTCGCCATTGAAAAATACCGGTTTATCGCGCGGCTCCACATAGCCTCGGCGAACAGTCATCAGGTCGCGCAACCGCACAAAACCGGAAATCCCCGGAACGCTGGTTAGGACATCTCCTATTTCCTCAACCGATGTGAGGTCACCATTTGCTTCCAATATCAAATTAGTCCCGCCAGCATCCAATTCTCCGGCTGGCAAGATGATATTTTGCGCTTGCAGGTCTGCCAAAACCTGATCTATCTGAACACCTACTGCCGCCAGTTTCCGGCTGTCTAATTCAAGCCAAATACGTTCTTTTTGTTCGCCAAAGATTGTAACTTTGGAAATCCCTTCCATTTTGAATAGATCTTTACGCAAATCATAAGCTGAATCTTTAAGCTCGCGATAAGAGAACCCATCACCGGTTACAGCAATTGTTGCAATCGATACATCACCGAAATTCGTGTTTACATCCGGGCCAATTGTACCTTCCGGCAGGTCACCTTCTATATCTGACATTTTATTGCGGATATCTTGAAAGACCTGATCTATTTCGGTCGTTGGAATATTATCATAAATACTCAGATTTATTTTTGTATAACCGGTAGAAATCAATGTATTTATATCTTCAACTTCACCAATTTCACGTGCAGCCCGCTCGATAGGATCAACAATCAGATCTTCAATACGCTCAGGCGACATGCCGGGAAACTGGGCGGTAACCACGGCTACACGTATAGTAATCACCGGGTTTTCCTGCTTGGGCATGCCGACATAAGACATCATCCCACCGATTAATAACCCAATCATTACCAGCATTGTCAGCCGGCTTTTATCCAGACCGAAACGTGTCAAAAATTCCATGATACGTTCCTATTCACTGTCTGGAAGTAGTTTGACCTTTTGGCCATCACGCAGGAATGAAACCCCGGCAGATGCAACCCGTTCACCTGCTTTCAAACCTTCGATGACCAAAAGCGAATTTTCACTAATACCATCAACCTTGACTGTACGGGCATTTACGGTGCTGGTTGAGGGATCATAGACAAATAATCTTAATTGCGTCGGGCCTGTGGAATGACTTTCATCTTGAGCCTGTCCATATTTAATATTCCGATCTTCAAACTGCCCCTCTCTAATCGATACACTTATCGGTAGTGTATAGCCCTGCCCTTCGGCCACGGGGAATTCAAGCGAGACCTCCACGGCCATACCAGCCTTGATGGTGGCATCACCTTGGGTCAATGTCACCACAACGGGAAATGACGACACGGTATCAGCCCGCGACCCCAATTCGCTTACAACTGCATCCAGAACAACATTTGGACTATCGGCAAGACGCACTTTGGCCTGCTTGCCAACGGTTAACTGGTTAACCACCTCATAGTTAACAGAGAATGATACCTCGAACGCATCAGTTGCATACATAGTTGCTATCAGCGTGCCTGATCCAACCGTTCCGAATGAGTCAGCTTCCAATGAGTTGATTATTCCGTCATAGGGTGCTCTCAGCACGGATTTTGTTAAGTCTTCTTGGGCACTGGCCAGAGCTTTTTCGGACTGTGTGACAAGCGCTGCGGTCGTTAATGCCTCTGTGCGTGCGTTATCAACGGTAACTTTTGTAACGGCACCTTTATCCAATAACTGTTCTTGACGCTGTAAATTATCCGCTGCGTTCTTTGCGTTCGCGACAGATAATTCAAGCGCAGCACGGGAATTTTCTACATTTAATTCAAGTGTTGTAGGGTCAAGTTCGGCAATCACATCACCTTTTTTGACTTGCTGCCCAACACCCAGTTTCATGTCCTTAAGCTTGCCGGCAACCTCAAAAGACAATGAAGAAACAGATGCGGGCTGTAAAACAGACGGGAACCGCCGGACTGTTGCGTGTTTAACATCCTGAATAAGCACCGTTTTCAACCCACGTACGGGTTCACCAAGATCAGCACCTTCGGTTTCATCGTCCTTGCACGCACTCAATGAGAACATCAACAACATTACTAATAAAAATTTTTGCATAGAAAATCTCCAAAACCAGTCAAATTAATACCCGTTATGCAATCAACTAATCAAGTTGTCATTTCATCAGTAAGGGCTGTATTTTTTATTGCGACAAATGATAGATACCGATAGCATATCGTTAACATGGCCTTTTCAGCGCCGTTAATAAAGCTGGTACAAATTACGGTGAAATACTGCCTATGGCTGACGCACAAATTTATTCAGTATTATCAACGATGAAGAATGAAGGCCCGTTCATTCTGGAATGGGTGGCGCATTACAAGGCCCTCGGTTTTGATAAAATCGTCGTTTGTACCAATGACTGTGAAGATACAACGGTAGAAATTCTAAAGCATCTGGAAGAGATGGGTTTGGTACGACATCACCCGACTTTTGTAAGAGGTGGCGGCATTCACAGAAGTGCATTGCGTCAAGCACGCAGATTGCCGGAGATAAAAGAGGCTGATTGGGTTTTTGTGACTGACGTCGATGAGTTTCTAAACATCCATGTTGGTGATGGATCAGTACGCGCATTAGTCGAACATAACGCAAATAATGTAGACATGATCTCGATCCCCTGGCGCATTTTCGGCCCCAAAAACATCTCTATCTTTCATGACAGGCCCGTAAAGCAACAGTTTAATCTAGCTGAATTTGACACGGACCAGAACCCGGAAGCCGGAAAGTTTGTAAAAACTCTATTCAATAGCCCGAAGAAATATAAACGTGTCGGACTTCACATGCCTGTTTGGCACCCAGATAATGAGCGACCACCGCTTTGTGTTTTACCCAACGGAAAACTGTACCTTCGGAATGGCCAGCGGACAATGAACCTGCCCAACTTTCATCATGCGCAGGTCAATCATTATGCTTTGCGATCTGCCGAGTCCTTTTTGATCAAGCGGGCACGTGGCCGCGCCAATCATTCCAGCCATATTCTGGGAGCACCTTATTGGCATAGGTTTAATCTGAATAATGTCGTAGATGACAGTATTCGACGATATGATATTAGTGCCAGTGTATGGATGGAAAAGTTCGAAAGTGACACAGAGCTATATGATCTTCACTTAAAAGCCGTTGAATGGCACCGCAACAAAGCAAAAGAGTTGCGGCAAGACACGGAATTTTTACCGCTGATAGAAGAAATACGCAATACGATGACCGTTACCGAGAAAAACGGATGGCCGGGTTAAAATTGGGTATTATATCCCATACTAAACCTTTGTTTTAAAAAGTTTATTCGCTTTCCAGTCACGTTCAAGTTCGTAACCACAATCTGTTAAACACCCATGTAAATCATATTTCCAAACGTCGTTATGCTTATCTTCAAAGTAAATACGCTCTGGGCGAGAATATTCGGACACCTGCTCGAGCAATGGGAATATCGCCCTATCTTCCAAGCCTTCTATATCTACTTTCAAAAAATCCACCCGGTCCTTTTTTGGAAAAAAATCTGCTAATAATCTAACATCGACTTGAATTACATTAGAGCGGACCTGCTGTTCATTGATACGAAGCTGCCCGTTACCAAGATTTCCATCTTCTTCAAACATCAAATCAGCAACACCCGATTCATCCGATATTGCGCAACTTTGAACGCTAATCGAATGGAACTTATTTAAGTCTATATTACACTCAAAACGTTCACGCATAATCGGATTTGGTTCAAAAGCGATTATTTTTGATGTCTTATTAGTTACTTGTGCCAAACGGAGTGAAAAAATACCAGCATTAGCACCAACATCATATGCAGTTATTGTTTTACCCTTATAAAGATTGCAAATATATCGCAAACTTGGTTCTTCAAAAGGTCGCCCACGTCGCCATATTTGAAATTCAGTATTGTTGTTTCGCGGAAAAATTTTCATCTTACAGCCACGAAAATCAACTATACACGAGCCAAGACTTTGTCGAATAAGCCCACGAACTTCCCGGCTATCGGAAGCTTTCCATGCGGCTACTAAAAGGTCATTTTCGACAGCGTTCATAGATGTCATTCGCGTTGCTCCGGAAAGTACATATTTTATAATCTAATGTAGCAAATACCGCAGTTTAGAACAGTATTATATTTAAAAAGAAAATGAATAATTGCTGCCTTATTAATCACACATCCCGCAAACGTTTGATCAGTGATGACGTATCCCAGCGACTTCCGCCCATTTTTTGAACGTCTTTGTAAAATTGATCAACCAGAGCCGTGACCGGTAGGCTTGCACCATTTTCATCGGCTGTATCAAGGCATATACCCAAATCTTTACGCATCCAGTCAACCGCGAAGCCATGTTCAAAGTGGTCGTCCAACATTGTTTCATAGCGGTTTGCCATTTGCCAGCTACCTGCAGCACCTTGACTGATTACCTCGACCACTGCACGACCATCCAGACCGGCTTTTTCTGCAAAATGCAGAGCTTCTGACAGACCCTGAACAAGGCCAGCAATGGCAATCTGGTTGCACATTTTGGTCATCTGTCCCGCACCACTGTCACCGATGCGTTTGCAGATACGCGCATAGGCCGAGATTATCGGCTCAGCCCTATCATAAGCGGATTGCACACCACCGCACATCACAGAAAGCACACCGTTCTCAGCGCCTGCCTGTCCACCTGAAACAGGGGCATCTACGAATGCGATACCCTTAGCATCCGAAGCCGCAAACAATTCGCGCGTGACAGCTGCAGAAACGGTTGTGTGATCCACGAAAATCGTGCCTGCATCCATTCCCGCAAAAGCGCCGTCTTCCCCCAAACAAACAGAGCGTAAGTCGTCATCATTTCCAACACAGCACAGGACAAATTTCGCATCCTTTGCAGCAAGCACCGGTGTTGCGGCGGCACTTCCACCATGTTGTGTCACCCATGCGTCAGACTTTGCCGCAGTGCGGTTATAAACGGTTACGTCATGGCCTGCTGCCTGTAGGTGACCCGCCATTGGATATCCCATTACGCCCAGACCTAAAAATGCTACTTTTGCCATTGATTTTCCTTTCGTACAGCACATGATGCTGCGTATTGTTAAATATAAATCTCATCCAGCTTAAAGCTGATCTCCGGGCTTGTCGCCTGCAAAAAATGCATCCAGATTATCAAGAGCACGAAAGCCCATTGCATCACGGGTTTGTGCTGTTGCACTGCCGATATGGGGCAGCATAAAGATATTCTCATACGCCGCAAAAGCCGGGTTGCCACCCGGTTCAGTTTGAAAACAATCAAGTCCTGCGGCAGATAATTTACCAGAGGCTATCGCGTCCAAAAGAGCGGTTTCGTCAATCAGAGCGCCGCGGGCCGTATTGACCAAAACAGCGCTGTCAGGCATTCTGGACAACATATTTTTATCCATCAAACCAATGGTTTGTGGCGTTGCGGGGCAATGCATTGATAGAAAATCAGAAACCTTCATCAGATCTTCGATACTGTCATGATATGTCGCGCCCTGCTCTAACTCAGGTGATAGCCTTTGGCGGTTATAGTAATGCACATCCATGTCAAAGCCCTTTGCACGGCGTGCCATCACCTGCCCAACGCGGCCCATGCCGATTATCCCCAGACGTGCGCCGCTAACTTGTTTGCCAACCATGAAAGATGGGCTCCAAAAATCCCATGCGCCTGTACGTACTAATCTATCACCTTCTACGGCTCTGCGTGCTGCCCCCAACAAAAGCAGCATCGCTATTTCCGCTGTGGCGTCTGATAAAACATCCGGCGTATTTGTCACTACGATGCCGCGCTCTTTCAAAGCTGGCAATTCGCAATGGTCCACACCAACAGAGTGATTGGCGATGATTTTGACGCGTGCGTCAAGCCTGGCGGCAACATCCGCATTAAACAGTTCCGAATGACACGGTAAGATCGCATCTACCTTTGCTGACATCGCCACAATTTCATCCGCTGTGAAAATACCGTCTTCATGGTTGATAATAACATCATAGTCACGGGCAGCACGCTCAAGCGTTGCATCGGACAGACGGCGTGTGATCCATAGAACCGGTTTTGCAGACATAACCCTTAGTCTTTCTTTCTGATGCACTCATCCCAAAAATCGTAAACCGCCATCGACAGCACTGTGAGTGATATGACCCAAAACGGTAATCCACCCCAAAAGCCCGCAAATCCTGTTGTGATACTGTCGGCGAGGCCAATAATAAATACGACCAATAAAGCGGTTGCAAGAAATGCGACTGCGATTTTAACTTTTCTAGTCAACATAATAATCTTCCTTTTTCACGCATCATGCGCTTACAAGTTTCTTTAGTATCCAGTTTGCTGTTCTGAACAAACGGTCATCTTCTTCGGCGGCTCCGATCAGTTGCACCCCGATTGGTAATCCATTGCTACTTACCATAAGTGGTATATTCAAAGACGGTAAACCTGCCAAAGACCATATTGTACAAAAAATAGGGTCACCTGTCCCCTCTGCATATTTTAACGCTTCACCTGCAGCACTTGGCGCCAGTATAGCATCATAATCGTGGAAGAATTCATCGAAAAATGCGGATGCGGACTGCATAACACCTAATGCGTCTTCATATTGCGCATCTGACACGTCGCGCCCACTTAATATAACCGCCTGAAGCTGTTCGCTGACCTGTTCCCAATTGGAGCTAAGGGTTGCATCCAGATTACGGGAGATTTCATAATCCTGGATGATTTTATGAACTTCAATAAGATCCACCATGTTCTTTGATGCATCAAACCGTTCTATCTGCCCGCCCAATGCAGTCATCAGCTCGGCCATACCAGAATGCACGTCTTGTGACAGCCGGTCATGATAAGGCATATCAAGATAGACAAAATTTGGCTTAACCGGTGCTTTCGTAAGGCAGGCCTCTGCCATTTGCGGGCGGGGCCGTGCATAGCTTTTAGGATCACTTGGATCATAAAAGCCCAACACGTCACAGAGTTCTGCTGCATCTTTCAACGTACGGGCAAATACGCCGATCTGATCCAGCGATTCAGATGTACGTAGCACCCCACGGCGCGAAATCACACCACGTGTGGGTTTATAGCCATATGTTCCGCAAAAAGACGCAGGGCGAATAACCGAACCATTGGTCTGTGACCCGATAGCCAGTGGCACATGATACGCTGCTACAGCCGCAGCCGAGCCGCTGGACGAACCGCCGGGAGAATATTCAGGGTTGTGCGGATTGCGCGTTTCAGCTGCTTTCATGAAAGCGCATTCCGTGGTGGCGGTTTTACCCATAATAACCGCCCCCGCTTCGCGCAGGCGGTCAACAACCGCGGCATCTGCTTCGGGCCGGCGGCCTTTGAAGATCACACTGCCCCGTTCGGTCGGCATTTCTTTTGTATCTATAATATCCTTTAGGCCCACAGGAACCCCGTGAAGTGGGCCTAAAGGACGGCCATTAAGGCGTATCTGATCAAGGTCTGCGGCTTGGGCAAGCGCATGTTCGGGGTTCAGATACGCCCAAGCGTGTAGTTGGCCGTCAGTGTCTTCTATGCGTTTCAGGCAGGCTTTCACCAGATCAACAGATGTTAATTTTCCTTCGCGGATTTTGCGTATTGCATCGGTTGCAGATAATGCATTGGGCATGGCTATTTCTCACTTAAATCCAGTTATGGAATATATTCTCCGAACAGATAATCAGGGAACCAAAGCGCAATTGCGGGGAATTGATACATCAAGACCATACTTAGCACTACAATACCCAGATAGGGCATTATCCCTTTGAAAATTTCAACCAGCTCAATCTGTTTTTTCAACACCCCTTTGAGATAATAAGCCGACATAGCCATCGGCGGCGTCAGGAACGAGGTTTGCAGATTAAGTGCGACCAGCATTGCAAAGAAATATGGGTTCACACCAAAAACATCCAATAGTGGTAAGAAAATGGGTACGAAAATAATCAGAATTTCAGACCATTCCAATGGCCAACCCAAAAAGAAGATGATCAATTGCGCCATCACCAGGAACTGCCAAGGCTTTAGATCCATGCCGATAACCCAGTCAGAAATCAGATCATGCCCGCCCAGATATGAAAACACCGATGCAAATGTCCATGAACCTACAAACAACCAGCAAACCATTGCGGTTGCCTTGGCTGTTAGAAATACGCTTTCTTTGACTTTCCGCCATGTCAACGAGCGGTATAACAATGCCAGAACCAAACCACCCAGCGCACCCATTGCAGCAGCCTCAGCCGGGGTTGCAAGGCCACCCAATATTGACCCAAGCACAAGGGCAATCAGAACGGTCAAGGGTACGAATGAAACGATTAAATCCATATAGATTTGTTTTGGTGGTGGCACATCTTCCAAATTTGGTTTGGGGGCCAGTGACGGATTTATCATCACCCGCACAATCACATAGACAATATAGAGGCCTGCCAACAATAGCCCGGGGAAAACCGCAGCGGCATAAAGCCGAAGTGGTGACAGTTCGGCAATAGCAGCATAAACGATCAACATGATCGAGGGCGGTATCAGGATGCCAAGTGTCCCGCCTGCACAGATCACACCAGAGGCGAAACTTTTATTATAATTTGCTTTTGACATTGCGGGGAATGCCAGCAACCCCATCAAGGTCACAACAGCCCCGACAATACCGGATGCAGTTGAAAAAATCGCACAGGTCAACAGGGCTGCAATCGCCAAGGAACCGGGAAGATTACGCGCTGCCATATAAAGTGAAAAGAACAGCTTATCAACGATATTGGCGCGTTCGACCACATAACCCATGAACAAAAACAACGGGATAGCAACAAGCGTATCATTTTCCATAACCGAATATGTATTCTGGTTTAACAGGTAGAATATGTTGTTACTCAACACATCTGAAAAGGTTTCAATCCCGCCTTGGTAGTAAGCGTAATAACCAAAACCCACGCCCATCGCGAGTAGTGTAAAGGCAATAGGAAAACCAAGCAGTACCAGTAAAATAAACAGGCACAGCATTAAAATTGCGACTTCAGGATTCGTCATTTTATTATTCTTTCATTTCGCGTGTGCTGGCTTATTTGGGTGTTTCAGACATATGCATAAGCATATCTTCGGTTTCACGAACATCATCCAGACGCTCCAGCCAAATGCCGGTTTTCATGGCATTCCAACAGCGCATCAATTCAGCCAAGCCTTGCAGCATCATCAGTCCGCCGGCGACCGGGATCAGTGTTTTGAAAAAGTAAATTTGAATACGTGCAGGACTATTCCAGCTAACCTCTTTATAACGCCAACTGTCGGATGCAATTTCCCACCCATACCAAAACAACGCCAACATGCCCGGAAAGAAGAAAAGAAGATACAGAGTAAAATCAATGCGGGCTTGCCAGCGAACTGAAAATAAACGGTAGATCACATCACCGCGAACATGACTGTCTTGTGCAAGCGCATAGGGCCCTGCCATCAGGAATAAGGCGCCGTACATTTGCACCATCATATCAAACGCCCAAACCGTTGGGGCGTTTAAGACATATCTGACAAAAACCTCGTAAGAGACCGAAAAGGTTAAGATAAGTATGCACCAGCCAAAAGCGCGGCCGACCCAAACACTTAGACCCTCTATCGAATAGATGAACTTCGTCAATTCCGTATCTCCCAAAACGGTTTCATATAAACCGGGGGCTGTAGATCAGCCCCCGATTTTAGCTTTATCAATGGATTAAACCTATCCGAAATAGTGCTTATAAGCCAA
Organism: Amylibacter sp.; assembly: GCA_021775375.1. Taxonomy (GTDB): domain Bacteria; phylum Pseudomonadota; class Alphaproteobacteria; order Rhodobacterales; family Rhodobacteraceae; genus Amylibacter. Next base: position 26,272 of record JAJFHY010000136.1, read on the forward strand.
TTTGTAATCCGGTTGGTTCAAGTTCAGATAGTTCATCACATCTTTTGCGTAAGCTTTTTGTGATTCAACAACTTTGGCAAAGAACGCGTCTTCGCCGGAAATCCGATCAACAACCACATCCCATGCGTTTAACTGGTCTGCCATCACAGAATCTGGAGTACGGTGAATATTTACACCCTGCTCATCACGCAGTTTTACCAGATCTTCAGAATATCGCTTGGTGTTATGCCAGTAGAAGTTAGAGTTTTCAGCTTCTGATGCATATTTCAGAATGGCCTGTAACTCTGCAGGAAGTTTTTCGTAACGCTTTTTATTAAAGCTGACTTCGAAGAACTCCTGTGACTGGTGGAATGAAGCCAGATGATAGTCTTTGGAAACATCTTGCATTCCAAAGTCTCTGTCTGATGTCGGGTTGTTAAATTCGGCCGCATCAATCAAACCGGATTTCATAGCAGGCTGGATTTCTCCGCCCGGCAATTGCACAACTGACATGCCCATTTCCAACATAACGTCAGCGGCAAGACCAACAGTACGATATTTCAGGCCTTTCATTTGCGATGCGTCTTTTATTTCTTCTTTGAACCAACCAAGTGGTTGTGCCGGCATTGGCGAATTAAAGAATGATACAACGTTCAGGCCAAGTGAGCCCATCAATTCGTCAAACAACTCCTGACCGCCACCGTAGTTGACCCAACCCAACACTTCTTGTGAAGACCAACCAAAACAGGGGCCGGTTCCGAACAATGAGGCGGATTTAGATTTTGAGTACCAGTAAGCGGGCACATAGTGACAGGCATCCAGCACACCGCGGTGAACTGCGTCTTGCATTTGGCTGGTTTTAACAACCGAGTTAACCGGCAAGAGATCGATCTTTAGATCACTACCTGCCATAGCGTGTACACGCTCGACATAAGATTGTGCGTTTTCAAGAAAAATACCACCGCCCCATGCAGCTTGCATTTTCAAAACAGTTGGTTCAGCGTT
>JAJFHY010000137.1 GCA_021775375.1 Amylibacter sp.
AAATCTGGATCGCACCCATTCTATACACAAGATCGCATTGGTAAAAACGGACAAATTTTCAAACTCTGGAAATTAAGAACAATGGTTCCAGGCGCAGATGCACTTTTAGAGGCTTATCTTGCTACAAACCCGGCAGCAAAAGTCGAATGGGATGAAACACAAAAACTTAAAGACGACCCGCGTGTCACACATACAGGGCGTATTTTACGCAAAACATCACTTGATGAACTCCCACAACTTTGGAATGTTTTAATCGGGAACATGAGTCTTGTTGGCCCTCGCCCAATGATGCCTGAGCAGCAAGAACTTTACTCTGGTCTGGATTATTATAAATTACGCCCGGGTATTACTGGGTTTTGGCAAATATCAGATCGGAACGAAGGATCTTTCGCAGGACGAGCACAATTTGATGCAGACTATAACGCCGAGTTATCTGTTGGAACTGATGTTGCCGTGTTGCTTGCTACATTTGCTGTTGTCTGGCGTGGAACAGGCTACTAATTTTACGCTCGTAAAAACGCTGTAAGCCCAAATTTCGTCATATAAAATATGCATGGCTGTCAGAACTTGCATTTAATAATGCATTATATAATTATGTAATTATAAATTAATTAAACCTGCATTAAGCAAGGATATTAAATGGTTCTCCGATCCCCAAGCCTACTGTCTTTTCTGCTATTATCTTTTACCCTTTTCCTATTTCAATGCGAAACAGGAGCAGAGCGCGCAGAAGGCCACTACCAATCTGGATTAAAACTTCTGGAAGCTGGTGACCAGGATCGGGCGCTTGTCGAGTTTCGTAATGTCTTCAAACTAAATGAAAAGCACGAAGCTGCCCGCCAAACCTATGCCTCAATTCAACGTGAGCGTGGAATATTTCAGGATAGTTATTCTCACTATCAACGTTTAGTCGAGCTATATCCAAATAATATAGACGGCAGGCGCGCCATGGGTGAAATGGCCATAAAGGCGTTGAATTGGGATGAGGCTGAACGCCAAGTTCGCGCAGCATATAAGCTTGCACCGGATGACGAAATGATCAAGGCAATGACTTTCGCATTGGACTACCGAAAAGCAGTATCAGATGATAACACTGATGCACAGGCAAAAGCTGTTGATCAATCCCGTATCATTCTAGCAGAAAATCACGATAATCAAATCGCGCGCCGCGTTATTATCGATCAACTTTTGCGAAATGAAAAATATGATAGTGCGTTGAAAGAATTGGAAAATGCACTTGTGATTGAACCTGACAACCTTGAGTATCACGAACTGAAATTACGAACCCTAGGTGCTTTAGGCAGTCAGGATGCGATCGGCCAGCATTTACAAGAGATGTTTAAACAGTTTCCCGATAACAAACGTATCAGAGGAGCTTTAATATCATGGTATATACAGCAGGGTGATCTTGATAAAACAGAAGCACTCTTACGCAAACTTGCTGAGGGCGAAGGTGAGACTGCAGATCAGGCTAAAGCCGCAGTTGTACAGTTTCTGAGTTCAACAAAAGGCTCAGATGCGGCCAGGGCAGAACTAAACAAGCTAATCGAAACCGGCGAAAACACTGATTTTTACCGTGGTTTATTGGCTGTTTTAGATTACGAAACCGGCAATAAAGAACAGGCTATACAAGATCTCGAAAACATTGTTGAAAATGCAAAGCCTTCGAGCCAAACAAATAATTTAAAGGTAACTTTGGCGCAAATTAGACAGCTCTCCGGTAATCATATTGGAGCCAGAGCATTAATTGAAGAAGTACTAACGGATGACCCACGTAATATAATTGCACTTAGAATGCGCGCCAACTGGTTAATTGAGGATGATAAAACAGGTGAGGCAATCGCGACATTGCGAACAGCGCTTGATCAGGCTCCACGCGATGTAGAGACACTAACATTGATGGCTCAAGCCCATATGCGTGATGGTAACAGGAATTTAGCCGGCGAAAGATTGTCACTAGCAGTTGAAGCTTCTAATAATGCTGTCGCAGAATCCCTGCGTTATGCACGCTTCCTTATTGAAGATGAAAAACTATTTCCGGCAGAAACCGTACTTATTAATGCGCTGCGTAAAGATCCTAGGAATATACGGATTTTGAAAACTCTAGCAGATATATACCTTGCCCAAAAAGATTGGGGACGCACCGAAGGTATAATCGGACAATTAAAGCGGATCGATACTGATGATTCAAAACAAATGGCGAATGTCATTCACTCATCTTTGCTCTTAGCTCAAGGCCGTGGCGATGAAAGCATAGTCTTTTTACAACAATTGATAGATCAGGGTGATGCATCAATTGCGGCGGCGGCCACTATTGTGCAAACACATCTTCGCAATGGTGATCCAGATAAAGCAAAAAACTACCTAGAGGCGGAACTGGAAAAAGCACCAAATGAGCCCATCTTATTGTTCCTTCGCGCAGGTTTGCATGCCTTACAAGGTGAAGTTGACCAGGCCGAAACAATTTATCGTGCGCTCATTGCTGGGGATCCTGGTTCAGTAAGGTTGGTGCAAACATACTACCGATTGTTATATAATTACGGCCGCGCTTCTGATGCGACAGCTGTATTAGATGCCGGCATTGCCGCATCAAACGGCTCAGCTCAACTTATGTGGATAAAGGCTGGTGAGTACGAACGGGCTGAAAATTTCGATGGCGCGATTAAGATTTATGAAGACCTCTATGAGATAGATAGTAATTCAATGATTGTAGCCAACAATTTGGCTAGTTTAATAACAACATATCGCGATGACGTCGAAAGTTTAGAACGCGCATTTGCCATTGCCCGCAGATTAAGGGATTCTGATATACCCGCATTCCAAGACACATATGGTTGGATCGAATACAGGCGCGGTAATTTCGAAGATGCATTGGAATATCTAGAACCCGCCGCCGCCGGATTGCCCAAAGACCCATTGGCACAATTCCATCTTGGTATGACTTACGCTGCGTTGAAAAATACTATCAAAGCACGTGAGGTATTAACACGTGCTTTAGAGATCGCAGGTGACAGCCCATTGAAGCAATTCAAAGTTGCGAAGGAAACATTGGACGGCTTACCTTCAGAATAATGGGATTCAAAATTATGCTATAACAAATGGCCATACCCGGCTGTTTGTAGGGTATTTGCGATTTGATCATAATTTTTAATCACTTCACGGGGGTCAGATGAAAGCATCTTCTTTAGTTTGGATGATGTTATTTCCGGCTCAACATCTAGATATTCAAACAGACAATGAAGCATTTTATGTTGATTTGCTTCACCCATTAGATCTTGTTCATACGATATAGTAAAATGCGGGATGTCATTAAATATATATTGCTCATACTGAAGAAGCATATCACTCCAGATTATACGGCGTAGAAAATCTTGAGGATCAATATAAAAACTGCTTTGTTTTTTTTCCATATCGCCATGATTGTGGAAGGCTTTTGTCATCTGTGCAATATCAAGCGATAAGGTTTGGGCAAACGTACTGCGCCTGATATAAATCAACTTAAACCCCTTATTATTTAGTTGTTTTAAAAATCCAATAGGATCTTGAAGTCGGTGAACCTGTACCATCTGATAAGATAATAATTTTGCGCCATAGATAGATGATTTTGATTTCATCGCTAATCTGTTCAGGTGATCTGTTGGTCTTAAAACCATGCTGTGCAACACTTCACCATTGCACTCTATTTGGTTATGCGCATCCAGTAATTTTGATAAAAGCGTAGTACCTGAACGAGC
>JAJFHY010000138.1 GCA_021775375.1 Amylibacter sp.
GATTGTGCGGGCAGCAGGACTTCCAAATCGCCAAAAGGGGCAGCAGGGGGTGTATCATCGCCTTTTAACATTGCAAATAGTTGATCGCGTGCGGTTTGTATCTGTTCCTTGGACAAGCCCACAACATGAGAGGCTAAAACCGAGGCAGAGGTCTGACCTAAGGCGCAGGCTTTTACATCCTGGCCGAAATCAGTCACCACACCGTCTGCGTATTTTACGTCAACTTCAACGGCTGATCCGCATAACGGCGAACGTTTGCGTACCGTGGCATCAGGATTATCAAGACGCTCTGTCAATGGGATAGCGGCTGCCAACGCCAGAATACGTTGTGAATAGAGCTTCATTAGGTTTTGATCGTCTGCCATAATTCTTGGCCTTTGCAATTCATGTGTTATGCGCATATTTAGTGCGGGAATGCTGGAATGCAAAGCGAAAGTGAAGATAATGACAAAATTCGATGCAGCCTCACTGAAATATGATGACAAAGGCCTGATCCCAGCGATAGCGCAGCAGGATGGCACCGGCGAGGTGTTAATGATGGCTTGGATGAACCAAAATTCAGTGGAAGAAACTTTGCGTTCAGGTCACGTGACATACTGGTCGCGGTCGCGTCAGGAATTCTGGAAAAAAGGACTGACATCGGGGCATATACAAAAATTGGTATCGATGCGGGTGGATTGTGATCGTGATTGTTTGCTTGTGACAGTTGATCAAACCGGCCCTGCCTGCCACACCAATCGACGCAGTTGTTTTTATACCGAGGTGCGGGATGAAACCGAAGTCGAGATTATGGCGCCAATCGCTTAAAGCCCTACCATTGCGCGAATATCCTGCGGACTTGCCCCGTTTTCGCGGTACAGCCTGATTGCACGCGCATCATCACGCTTTGCCAGACGCTTGCCGTTTTCGTCTCGGATCAATCTATGGTGGCGATAGTTTGGTGTCGGTAAGCCAAGAAGGGCTTGTAATATACGGTGGATGGGTGTGGCCGGTGCAATATCTGCCCCGCGCGTTACATGGGTTATGTCTTGAAAGGCATCATCGACCACAACGGCCAGATGATATGATGTACCAATATCTTTGCGTGCCAGAACAATGTCACCGCATGCATTTATCAAGCTATCGGCATCAAGATGGATTATTTCCACTTTGCCATGACCAAGTTCGTTGTAATTCAATGTATTAACAGTGCTTTTTCCACCCAGATAGTCTATGGCTTTAGCCATGTTCAAACGTACCGCGTCATCAGTAGAACGCTTTGTCATTGATCTATTGCAACAGATTTTGGGATATATCGGCCCATCCGGGCCATATGTATATAACGCGCCTTCTTGTGGTGCGGATAAAGCGGCTTCGATATCTTTGCGGCTGCACTTGCATGGATAACACAAATCAAGTGCAATCAGTTCGTCCAAAGCGGTTTGATATGCGGGCATTCGTCTTGTCTGACGCAAAACGGGTTCGGGCCATCTAATGCCAAGCCATGATAAATCAGTGAATATTTCATTTTCAAATTCGCGCTTGCATCTGGCTTTGTCTGTATCTTCGATGCGCAACAGAAATTCCCCGCCATTTGCACAGGCAGCGTCCCACGCCATCATTGCCGAATAGGCGTGACCCAAATGCAAAAGCCCGGTAGGTGAAGGCGCAAAGCGTTCGCATATCACCGTTTGCGCATCACATATACAGTGGAATCCATCCCTTTACCCGGTAGGTGTGGCCCATGTTCTTTGAACAGAAGTTCAAAAGCGCCGCAATCGGTATGGGCCATAATCGCGCATTGGAAATCGGGGACTTCCAATGTGTGATCGTTGAATGAAAACACAGCTAATCCGCCGCTGTTCAGTTTTTTCAACATGGCATAAAGCAGGTCGGCGGGTGCGCCGCCAACGCCGATCACACCAATGGCGGTGATGGCGTCATAAGTACCGTCTTCAAAAGGGAAGGGATCTTTGAGTGTGGATTGCCAGAGTGTGTCGTAAACCCCGCGTGTTTCGGCCACTTTCAGCATTTCGGCATTGAGATCGCATCCGTCGATACGGGTAAAGCCTGCTGATGCCAGATATTTTCCCGATAAGCCCGTTCCGCATCCGATATCCAGAACTGCCAAATCCTGTTCCGGAGTAAAACCCGCCAGGGCTTTGGCGCAACGTTCAGGTGTTGCATATCCGTTTGCCAGTATTTCCGCGTCGTATGTTGCGGCCCAGTCACTGTAAAACTTTTGGGTTTCGTCAACGCTTATAAGGTCATATGCGCGTGAAAGGTGGTCTTTGTGGGTACTCATACACCAGAGGTTAACAAAGCGTTCCTAGTCCTGCAACCACCTTGTCCAATCGGCTTTGGCGCGCTCTGTATAGGCCAGATAGCGGTCTTTACGGTTACGCCGCCCACCTTTGACATTGTCGACAGGGGGAAACAGGCCGAAATTCACGTTCATTGGCTGGAATGTCTTGGCATCCGCCCCACCCGTGATGTGGCTGATCAAAGCACCCATTGCGGTAGTGTTGGGTGGTGATATGCGATTATTACCTTTTGCTTCCGCCACAGCCAATCGGCCTGCAAGCAGACCCATGGCAGCGCTTTCGACATAACCTTCGACGCCGGTGATTTGGCCTGCAAAGCGAATTAGGGGGCGTGATTTCAGGCGCATCTGGTCATCAAGTAGCTGTGGTGAGTTAATGAATGTATTGCGGTGGATACCGCCAAGCCTTGCAAACTCGGCGTTTTGCAATCCCGGGATCATTGATAAAACACGCGCCTGTTCGCCGTATTTCATTTTGGTTTGGA
>JAJFHY010000139.1 GCA_021775375.1 Amylibacter sp.
AGTATTGCATCCAGACGATCAATGCTGTCGCGGTGCTCGGCCAGAATTTCAGCGGCTTTTTCGGTTGTATCGGTCATTTCTTTTTCCCAAACCCTGATAGCCCAAGCGGCAATCCACCACCGGCACCAAGACCCGGCAATCCACCGCCGCCTAAGCCCGGCAGGTTACCCATTTTCTTAGCGGCTTCTTCCATTGCTTTTGGATCCATTCCATCTGCGGGCATTTCAGGCATACCGCCGCCTTTGCCGAGCATACCTTTCATGGCTTGCTTCAACATCCCGCCTTTACCCATCTTTTTCATCATGTCGCCCATCTGGCGTTGCATTTTCAGAAGTTGGTTCAGTTCGGGAACGGATAGGCCCGCACCTGCGGCCACGCGTTTTTTGCGGGATGCCTGCATGATCTTCGGGTTGGCGCGTTCCATTTTGGTCATCGACTGGATCAGCGCGATTTGGCGTTTGAAAATCTTGTCGTCGACGCCGCCTGCGTCCTCGATCTGTTTTGACATTTTCTTCATGCCGGGAAGCATGCCCATGACACCCTGCATGCCACCCATTTTCATCATTTGTTCAAGTTGCGCCTTCAGGTCGTTCATGTTGAACTGACCTTTCTTGAAGCGCTTCATCATACGTTCGGCTTGTTCGGCTTCGATGGTTTCCTGTGCTTTTTCCACCAGGGAAACGATGTCGCCCATGCCCAAGATACGGCCCGCAACCCGTTCCGGGTGGAACTCTTCCAGCGCGTCCATCTTTTCGCCAAGGCCGACAAATTTGATCGGTTTACCGGTAACCGCTTTCATCGACAGGGCAGCACCGCCGCGCCCGTCGCCGTCCATACGGGTCAGAACCACGCCGGAGATACCGACTTTTGCGTCGAATTCCGAGGCCACGTTGACCGCGTCCTGACCTGTCAGACCGTCAACCACCAACAGGGTTTCACGCGGGGTTGCGATGTCGCGCACGGATTGTACTTCATCCATCAACACTTCATCGATATGCAAACGACCGGCAGTATCGAGCATATAAACATCATAGCCGCCAAGCGTTGCTTGTTGCTTGGCGCGTTTGGCAATTTTTACAGCGCTTTCGCCTTTGATGATCGGCAGCGTGTCCACCCCGATTTGGCGGCCCAAAATCTGGAGCTGTTCCATTGCGGCAGGACGGTTTGTGTCCAATGAGGCCATCAGAACCTTTTTGCCGTCTTTTTCGTGCAAACGTTTGGCAAGTTTTGCCGTTGTCGTGGTTTTACCGCCGCCTTGCAGCCCGACCATCAGGATGGGGGCAGGGGGATTATCAACTTTCAGCGCGCCTGCATTGGCGTCGTCACCAGACAGGAAATGCACCAATTCATCGTGAACGATTTTGACGACCTGTTGGCCGGGTGTCACAGATTTGGTTACGTTTTGACCGGTGGCTTTATCCTGAATTGCTTTGACGAAATCGCGGGCAACTGCCAGTGAGACGTCAGCCTCTAAAAGCGCAACGCGAACCTCGCGCAGGGCAACGGAAACGTCTTCTTCGGATAAGGCCCCTTGGCGGGTTAGTTTGTCAAAGACGCCCGAAAGGCGGTCGGATAAATTCTCAAACATATCTGTGGGCCCTTTCGACCGTAAAAAGTTGCACCATATATAAGAAGTAATTGGCCAAACGCAAAATACACCAGTGGGCGAAACTCGCTGACTGGTGGTGATCCTGAGACCAGAAGTTTGGCACTTCTCTATGGATTGATCGGGGATTTAACGACATAATTGCAAGGAGTCAATATAGGGTGACATTTCGTGCACGATCCTTTGAACCGTCATAAAGCGCAGAGAAAGGAAATACGATCCTTTCTTGTTTTTCTGACGTGTTTGGCGGTATTTTTGGCAATTTTTTCCTTGTACTACACGGAAGACTTTGCCCTTAGTGACAAGGAATGTGTCGAACTTAACCATTTGTGGCAAACAAAATATCGCAAGGACTTCAGGTTTGCAGACACTTGGGATGACGGCAAATTCGAGTGTAAATCACAAGAAGCACATATGGCTCAGGCCATACATTTCCTTGATACAATCAAATTCGTTCTGCCTGATGGGTCAACGGGGTTTGATTTTTATACATGGTTGAGAAAGATTGATCCGCGATTTGGAAAGAAATGGATGTCGAATTATGCGGGGGTAAGCATTTTTGAAGATAATCAGTTAAACATCAGTATTGATATGCTGGAGCAAGGCAATCCGGTTACGATTGCGCGTATCATGGTACATGAAGCCAGGCATCTGGAGGAAGGATATAACTCTCATGTTGCCTGCATTAATGACAAAGAATTGCGATGTGACAACCGGCTTGAAAAGAACCTGAATGTTGGTGGGGCTTATAGCTATAACATGTACTATTATGACAATTTACGGAAATATTCAGATGCCAGCAGGGCAGCAAAACGGGTGGCCAAGGAGCGCATGCAATATATATTTGATAACAAGTTTAACGATGTCGATGAGCAAGATCGGCAGGCATACGATCTGGATTGACATGAATGCTGTTTTCTAAAAACCGACGAATCCGTGTTGTATCGTTATGTTGCACAAAAGCTGTAAGATAGGCAGGCAAATGAATAAGTCAAAAATAATCATTGTGTTGATTGCATTGACCATCATGACGGTTCCCGCAGTGATTACGGTTTTTCGTGTTCAAACGGTTTTGGCGACAACGTATGAACCGGCTATTGTCACGGATTGCAGAAGTTTCAGAAGTGGCCGATCTCAGTCAAAGTACCGATCACGTACGTATCATGCACCCGTTGCCGTAGCTGAAAGTGGCGCTATCGCCATCGGGACGAAACGACTGAGCGAACGAAGCTGGTGCGAAAATATGATTGGTCAGCAAACTTCGGTTTATGTTCATCCAACGGATCCTAGAAAAAACAGGATCGGCAGCTATCTTCAGTTCTGGTTGATGCCAAGTTTATTCTTCTTTGGGCTATGTTTGGCTTTCATACCCATTTCGGCAAGCAAAAAATTATTGATGGGATTGGGTTTTGTCCTGCTCATTAGCATTAGTTTGGCGCGTGAATTCGGCATATTCTGGATTAACTCTGACAAGGGAAACGCCGTATTGGGTGCAGAAAGTAGGGTGGATAGATGTATCGAAAAATGGATGGGGTTTCAGGAAGTGTTATCACCCCGCGCGTTGACAAAGCTGACCTGCGAACGGGTGGATGATTTATCGTCACTATCAAAGTTGCCAAATTTGGAGGAATTGTTCATCCACCGCTCACCAATCACATCGTTACAAACAATGCCCGACTTACCAAAGCTTAAAATACTGCGACTTGAAGATAACACGGAACTGACAACGCTTGCTGGTATCGAGCGGTTTGAGAATCTTGAAGAGATCTATGCGGCTAGAAATTCTCTTGCCGACATTCACGCCCTTGGACCGTTAAAAAATCTGAAGCGCGTAAGTTTTTACCGTGAAACATTCAAAGACATTTCAGTGCTGAAAGACAAGATGAAACTGCAAAGGGCGACTTTTAATGTCAGCCGTATCAAAGATCTATCACCCTTATTCGGTAAGCCGGAATTGACCTTGGCTGGTGCTATCGGTGAAACGGTTCTTTGCGATCAGGTGGCAAAGCTGAAAAGCAGTCTAGGTAAAGGGGCAAAGGTCTGGGTTCCCGATCAGTGCCAATGAGTCTGAAAAAGGCATGGACATTTGGGACCAATTGTTTCAGCTGGTTTTATGAATACTACACATAAATCCCGCGGCCATATGGCGATGTTGCTGTTCTCACTTTTGATCGCGGGGTCGTTCAGTTTCGGGACACGTATCGCCAACCTTATGGAGCCAGCAGCGATGATGGCTTTGCGGTTTGCCATTGCGGGTGCGGTTGTCGGGACTATTGCCGCACTCGGGCCGGGGATGAAACGCAGGTATTTCGATGCACCATGGCGATATCTGGTATTGGGCGGATTGTTTGCGATTTATTTCGGGTTGATGTTCGAAGGGCTGAAAGCCGCATCACCGGTTTCGGCGTCAGCGGTGTTTACCCTGACGCCGATCATGTCGGCTTTTTTCGGTTACTTTCTGTTGCGCCAAATCACGACATTCTGGATGGCACTGGCCTTGGCTATTGGCGCTGCCGGCGCTTTATGGGTAATCTTTCGTGGCGATATAGCCGCATTGTTGGCCTTTGACATCGGGCGCGGTGAGGCGATCTTTTTCGTAGGGTGTATTGCGCATGCTTTATATACACCGCTTGTGCGTAAACTGCATATGGGAGAGCCGATTGTCGTGTTTACCTTTGGTATGATCGTGGCCGGTTTTATTTTCCTCGGTTTTCTTGGCGCTCCTGATCTGGTGCAAACTGATTGGGTCGCGCTGCCGTGGTATTTCTGGGGCGGGCTTTTCTATCTGGCGATCTGTGCCAGTTCGATCACGTTTTTTCTGGTGCAATATGCCACTATGCATCTGCCAAGTGCCAAGGTGATGGCATACACCTATCTGACACCGTCATGGGTGATCGCGTGGGAGTTTATTCTGACCGGCACTGTTCCCCCTGCGCTGATGTTGCTGGGTGTCGCCGCCACGATTGCGGCTTTGGTAATGTTACTGCGTGATGAGGGTTAGGCGAATTTAGTCTCCGCCTTCGAATTCAGTATGGCCAGATTTTTTCAATTCTTCGATAATAGCTTTTTTACAGCCTGAACGCGTGCTTCCGCAATAAACAAGTTTGCCATTAACTTTTGCATAGACGGCGATGGTAATGTTTTCACCAACAGGTGGTTTATTTTTGTCAGTTACACGTGTGCGCTCTTCGACATTGAATGATCGCTTGGCAACAATGACGGATTTTAACTGTTTTGTTTCATAACCCCTTGCCGAATTTTGCATAACACTTGTACAGCTTGCCAAAAACATAAGTAAGAATGGTGCGATAATTATTGAAGAGTGACGTTTCATAACCAATTATCCTCATTAGAGCTTCTTACACTATGCACAAAATACGAATGACACTAATATAGCAAGGGTTCTCATCGCACCAACGGCCCGAACACCTTATAGTGCAACGCCTCTAACACCACAGCGTTGGTGTTCAAGGTCAGGATATCATTCACCGACATATCGGCCTCGAATAGGCCCGCGTACCAGCCTTCTTTGGTTTGCAACGGGGGCAGGTGTTTCATCAGCTCAATTGTATAAGGATGGCGTAACAGGGCCCACCAGCCAAAGCTGCCTTTGGTTGACAGACCGCGTTTGTCCGATACGTCAACACGTTTGGCGGTGACGCTTATAAAGGGCTCATTACCGACTAGAACCCCGTTATAGGAAAAATAGGGTGGGCCTTTGATGTGATCTTCCGAGAGGGATGTCAGTTGGCCTGTCTGGTTGTAGCGCAGGATTTGCGCATCGAACACAGCGGACGCGACCGCAAAGGCATCATCGCGCCACCCGAATTCCAGGGCTTCCAGTAAAAAAGGTTCGGATGTGGTGACAGCGTCAACACCGTGGCTGTCCAAAGAGCGGACATCGCCCGGCAGGTTCATGCCGTAATAGCCCTGCCAGCGTAAAATCGGCGCGTATTCGGATGCAAGTTTAACCGGCAGGCCCAGCTTTAACCCGATACGGCCTGCGTATTGTTCATACCCGATGCGGCCTTCTTGCACGTATCGTCCGTTTGCAGTGCCGCGTACTGCAAGCCCGCGAAAACGTCCGCCTTCCACCAGTTTTGGCAAATCCCAGTTGTTCAGCAGGTTTTGTGCAGCGGGCAACAGTTCGGGGAATGTATCGGTCACTGCCAAAAGCCCCGACATAAAACGCATGATATCCAGAGCAGACCAACCGATGCCGTCGGGGGTTTTGCGATTGGCATAATCGGTCATATCCAAAGTTGAAATGTTATAGGCTTTGTTGGGGAGTGCGTTTTTATAAAGCGGCAGGCGCATGATACTGCTTATGGCGCGTAACATCCGCCCCGATGCTTCGTCGCGCGAAATTACCCCCAACTGATAGGCCGAAACCGTGGCCAGAAGATAAGCACCCTGATCCCACATGGTCATGGATTTGAAATTGCGTACAGAGGGCACAAGACCTGTTTTGGGATCGGTATTGGTCGCGAAATAGGCCCAAGCGGTGTGGGCATAAGCGATTTCTGTCTCGGTTAGCGGCTCGAATGTTGGATCTTTTGGATTGAACAAGGGTGTCCATTGGGCCTGCGCGGGCAGGGCTGTAAAGATCAGCCAAGTAAAGAAGACAAAGATGCGTATGAGCACACATAACCCCGATTAAACAAACAAAACAATAGGGGGTTTATGACAGTAAGGGGTTAATATTGCGCAATCTTTGCACAGTCTTTTGCAATCATTTGATTTGAATTGTCTGTTGTTCAAGAAATTGCTCGAACGCATCCAGATTAACCGTTTCAAACTGCCCAAAGCTTTCCATCCAGACGGATACGTCCTTCATTGCGTGCATTTGCAGTTTGCACCATTTCACCCGCCCGCGTTTTTCCTGCGCAATCAGGCCCGCCCTGGTCAGGATATGCAGGTGTTTGGAAATGGCCGCAAGGGACATCTCGAACGGTTCGGCCACATCCGTTACCGCCATATCGTCTTCTAACAGCATGGTCAGAATTTCGCGGCGTGTTGGATCGGCTAGAGCCGCAAATACAAGATCAATGGCGTGTGACATGTGTTTTGCCTATCGCGAAGCGGCATAGAAGGTCAACCATATGGTTGATTTATCGGCTGGGCTTATGATGTATAAAGATTTATATGATTGGTAAATTACGGGAGACGGACAATGGCGGGAAAAACACATTCCTATGCGGTGGATATTGAATGGGTTGGAAACCTTGGTACGGGCACGGCGACGTATGCGGGCTATAAGCGCGATCATGTGATCAGGGCACAGGGTAAGGCGGATATATTGGGGTCGGCTGATCCTGCGTTTCGCGGTGATAAATCACGCTGGAACCCCGAGGAAACCTTATTGTCATCCGTTGCGACCTGTCACAAGCTTTGGTATCTGCATTTGTGTTTTGATGCGGGCATTGTGGTTACGGCTTATACCGATCACGCCACTGGCGAAATGGCAATGAACGCGGATGGCAGCGGGCAGTTTTCTGGGGTGCTTTTGGCGCCTACAGTGACCATTTCATCAGGTGATCCTGCGCTGGCAAAAGCGCTGCATCATAAAGTCGGGGCATTGTGTTTTATCGCGAGATCAGTGAACTTTCCGATCAAACATGACGCGACGATTATAAACGAGGGATAAGTATGGCTTTGCATTTAAATGATGGCTTTGGGCGTATCGGTGAAGAAAACGCTTTTGCTGTTCTGGCCCGCGCACAGGCCCTTGCGGCCGAGGGGCGTGATATTATCAACCTTGGCATCGGTCAGCCTGATTTTCGTACGCCCGAGCATATTGTCGAGGCAGGGGTTAAGGCCCTGCGCGATGGGCATCACGGCTATACGGCGGCGACTGGGATTGCAGAGCTGCGCGAAGCGGTTGCGGCGGATATTGACCGGCGGTTGGGCGAAGTGGTTTCGCCCGATAATGTGCTGATCGTGCCGGGCGGCAAGGTGACGATGTTCATGGCAATTTTGATGTTCGGAGCCCCCGGCAAGGAAATCATGTATCCCGACCCGGGTTTTCCGATTTACCGCTCTATGATAGAATTTACCGGGGCGAAACCTGTGCCTATCCCGATCCGCGAAGAAAACGGATTTGCGTTTTCCGCAGGTGATGTTCTGGGCCACCTAAAGCAGAAAACTAGTTTAGTAATTATAAACTCGCCCGCGAACCCTTGCGGCGGGGTGACACCGAAAGCGGAAATTGATGCTTTGGTGGTAGGATTAGAGGCTTGGCCCGATGTGGCCCTGATGTCGGACGAGATTTACGGACAGATGACCTATGACGGGCAAGAACATGTGTCCTTGCTGTCTTATCCGTCCATCCGTGATCGCCTGATCTTGCTGGATGGCTGGTCGAAAACCTATGCTATGACCGGCTGGCGGTTGGGCTATGCGGTTTGGCCTGATGCGTTGATGGATGCAGCACGCAAACTGGCGGTGAATTCTTGGTCTTGTGTAAACGCACCTGCGCAATGGGCTGCTTTGGCGGCCTTGCAGGGGCCACAGGATTGTGTGGCTGAAATGGTGGCCGAATTCGACCGGCGCAGGCAGGTGGTGGTTGCGGGATTGAATGATTTACCGAATGTCAGCTGCATCACGCCTCTGGGCGCGTTTTATGCGTTTCCGAATATCGCGAAAACCGGGTTTGGGGCGAAACAGCTGGCAACGGATTTGCTGGAAAAAGCAGGGGTTGCCACCATTGGTGGGCCGGATTTTGGCATTCTGGGCGAAGGCTATATCCGACTGAGCTATGCCAATTCGGTTGAAAATATCGAACGGGCCCTGAAACGGATGAAACAGTTTCTGGAATTATAGGCTAATGCGTCAGTGAGGTAATCGCTATAACACGTATAAAAAATGAGGACCAAGATGAATTTAGATGCGCTTATAGATATATTGCCCAAGACAGAACTGCACTTGCACATCGAAGGCACGTTAGAGCCTGAAATGATGCTGGCCTTGGCCACACGCAATGGAATTGAATTGCCTTACGCCTCTGTTGCCGAGGTTAGGGCAGCATACGAGTTCAACAACTTGCAGGATTTTCTGGACGTTTATTATCAGGGCATGTCGGTTTTGATCGAAGAGCGTGATTTTTATGATCTGACATGGGCCTATCTTGAAAAGGTACATGGCCAAGGTGTGCGCCATGTAGAGATTTTCTTTGATCCACAAGCGCATATGGAACGTGGCGTTGCGTTTGAAACGGCTCTGGGTGGCATTACTTCAGCATTGGAGACAGCGCATAAGGAAATGGGCATGTCGTCAAAGCTGATTATGTGCTTTCTGCGGCACCTGCCCGAAGAAGCGGCGTTTGAAGCGCTGAAATGTGCCTGCAAACATAAAGAGCATATTTTCGGCGTCGGATTGGACAGCTCGGAAGCGGGCCGCCCGCCTGAATTGTTCAGCCGTGTTTTTGCCGAGGCACGCGCACAAGGTTTTGTGCCTGTGGCGCATGCGGGTGAAGAGGGGCCGGCAGCATATGTCACAACCGCACTTGATGACTTAAAGGTGCAACGTGTCGATCACGGCAACCGGGCGTTTGAAGATCCGGCTTTGATCGCACGCATGGTACGCGACCAAACGCCGCTGACAATGTGCCCTTTGTCGAACCTGCGATTGCGCGGTATTGAAAGCCTTGATCAGCACCCCATAAAGAAAGCTTTACAGGCGGGTTTGCTGGCTACGGTCAATTCCGATGATCCCAGCTATTTCGGCGGCTATGTCAATGATAACTATAAACAAGTGGCAAAAGCGGTCGGGCTGGACGCAAATGAAATCGTTCAACTGGCCAAAAACTCTTTTGTGGCGTCTTTTATTCCGGATGATGACAAGCAAAAAGGGCTGGATGCCATCGATAATTGTGTCAATCATGCAAAAGTGTAGAATATTTGACGTAAAACTTCTTTCGAATTTGTGATTTATCGGTTAGCGTGCGCACAACTATAACTGACGGGCAGTCTAAGACTGAAAATTTATGAATGATTTGACAGGGTTGCACACCCTTAAAGCGCATGGAACATCAAGCAAAGATTGGTTGCGGATATTGGCGAAATACCGTCAACCGAATGGTTGGCGCAGTTTTTTTGAACTCGCTATAACACTAACCGGTTTTTTTGGGTGTTGGGCACTTGCCTGGGCCTCTATCTCATTCAGCTATTTCCTGACTGGCCTGCTGGGTGTTCTGGGCGGCGGCTTTCTGGTGCGCCTGTTTACGCTGCAACATGATTGTGGTCATGGCTCTTTGTTTTCGTCCCGCACGGCAAACGACTGGGTTGGACGTATACTTGGCGTATTGACGCTGACACCTTATGCATTATGGCGCCGCACGCATTCCATTCATCATGCGGGGTCCGGTAATCTGGAAAAACGCGGTATTGGTGACGTCTATACGATGACAGTTGCGGAATACAAAGCGGACACGCGCTGGGGTCGGTTTGTATACCGTCTATACCGTAGTCCGCTAACGCTTTTTGTCATCGGCCCGATTTACATCTTCGGGTTTCAGCAGCGTTTACCTGTTGGCTTGATGAAAGCTGGGATCAAATACTGGATTTCCACGATGGGTACGACGGCTATGATGCTGATCACCTATACGATTTTGGTTTATATGATTGGTTTTTGGCAGTTCGTTGCGATCTTCGGAATCACAAGCTTTACGGCAGCGGCCGCAGGTATGTGGCTGTTTTACGTACAGCACCAGTTTGAAGACACACAGTGGAACCAGCCCGAGGACTGGGATATGCATGATGCCGCACTTTACGGCTCATCTTATTACGTATTGCCAAAGCCGTTACGCTGGATGACCGGCAATATCGGCATCCATCACGTGCACCACCTGTATAGCCGTATCCCGTTTTACCGACTACCGGAAGTGATACGTGACCACCCGGTTCTGGGCGAAATAAAACGCCTGACACTCATGGAAAGCTTTAAATGCGCCAACCTGCATTTGTGGGATGAAAGCCAGCGCCGTTTGGTACGTTTTAAAGAAGTGCGGATCAAAGCCTGACCACTGTCAAAGTAATCTTTTCGTTAGATTGTATTACACTTGATGCAATCGCTATGTTCATGTGTATTCTGAACTGAAAATTAAGGTCAGTTGCATGTGGGATTATCTGTTTACAAGTTTTTTAACGCGGTCTTTCAAACATGGGTCGCTTGTCGTCAATTTGGCAAATGGCAAGACCTTGCAATTGGGTGATGGTTCGGGTGTGCCCGTTGAAGTAACCATGCACGATCCATCCCTGACCGCGAAGATTTTACGCAATCCCGATATGGCGGTGGGTGAAGCCTATATGAACGGCGACATGACCATCAAGGATGATGATCTTTACGGTTTTCTGTCTTTGGCTATATGCAATATGGGGCGCAACGGGGATCGGTTCAACAACCCGACGACAATGCAGAAGTTCATGCAATCCACGCGTAAGTTATTGCGCAAAATAAGTCAGAATAATCCGATAGGTCGTGCGCAGGAAAACGTGGCACATCATTATGACCTGTCCGATCAGTTATACGAACTGTTTCTGGATGCGGACAAACAATACTCATGCGGTTATTACAAAACACCAGACGATACGCTTGAGATGGCGCAAGCGCAAAAGAAGGAGCTTATTGCAAAGAAACTATGCCTGAAACCCGGTATGCGGGTGCTGGACATCGGCTGTGGCTGGGGCGGTATGGCACTGACACTTGCGCGCGACTACGGAGCGCATGTGGTTGGCGTGACCTTGTCGAAAGAACAGCACAAGGTTGCGGTGGCCCGTGCCAAAGCAGAGGGATTAGAGGGGCAGGTTGATTTTCGCCTTCAGGATTACCGTCTGGTACAAGGGCAGTTCGACCGTATCGTTTCCGTGGGTATGTTTGAACATGTCGGCGTACCGCATTACCGCGAGTATTTTGACCATATCCGCAATTTTCTGACCACGGATGGCGTGGCCCTGATCCACACCATTGGCCGCGCGGCTCCGCCCAATGTCACCAGCCCGTGGATTGCCAAGTACATTTTTCCGGGTGGTTATGTGCCCGCATTGTCCGAAGTGGCACCGATCATTGAGGATGCTAATCTGGTCACCACGGATATCGAGGTTTGGCGGATACATTATGCCGATACCCTGCGCGATTGGCGGGCACGGTTTGAATTGAATATCGATGAAGCTATTATGCTCTATGACGAAACATTCTGCCGTATGTGGCGGTATTATCTTATGGCTGCCGAACTGACGTTTCGACTGGACCGACAAGTCGTATTTCAGTTTCAGATAACAAAGCAGCAAGAAGCGGTGCCGTTGACGCGGGATTATTTGTATTTGTAATACCTTTGGCCCGTCACTGCACAGCTTGGTAACCGGTTTTCGCATGTTACTGATGTAAAGTTAAAATAGGCAGACCTGCCATTCGTTATTAATTGACCGAACAAAGATTTCACCCTTTATGTGTGTATTTTCAACCAAATGGTTGAATAAGCTGAAACCGCTATAATCCCGGTATTTGATATAAGCCGCCCATTATTTCAAGGCGTGTTAAAGAAATAAATATATATAAAACAATATCTTACGATGTGTCCCAACTGGGACAATCTGCGTTGACTCTTTACCCCCTTACGCCTATTTTCTCCGCGACTGTTCAATGTGTGCTAAGTATCTGGTAAAGGAGGCTCTCTGAATGACTGACGGCCCTGATCCAAAACGACTTGATGCACTGGGTAAGAAGCTGGACGCTGCAAGACAGGCAAAAGAGCCTGAAGTTGTAGAAGAAAGCCATTACACGGCAGCCCGCGTGGGTTGGCAAATGGTCACCGAATTGGTGGTGGGGTTGCTGCTGGGTTTCGGAATTGGGTATGGCATAGATTCACTGGCGGACACACGCCCCTGGTTTATGCTGATATTCACAATGCTTGGCTTTGCCGCAGGGGTGCGCACGATGATGCGCACGGCGAAAGAGATCCAGGCAAAGAATTTGACGGAGGGTGCAAAAGCTGCACCCATTGGAAACGATAAGATGTATGACGACGAATAGTCGTTAAATGAAAAGGACAAAGGCGTGTCAGAAGAAGCAGCAGGTAACGGTTTTAACATTCACCCAATGGACCAGTTCGTTGTCAAACCACTGTTTGGTGACCATGGTGAAGTTGGTATATTTACAATTACAAATGTAACCTTGTGGATGGGTCTGACAGTTTTGGCCATCCTCGCATTGCTGGTTCTTGGCACACGGGGCCGCGCTCTCGTGCCATCACGCAGCCAATCAATCGCTGAAAGCATCTACGGTTTCGTATATAAAATGCTGGAAGACATTGCTGGCAAAGAAGGCCTGAAATACTTCCCTTATATCTTTACACTGTTTATCTTTATTCTTGTTGCCAACATTCTGGGTCTGATCCCGGGGTCGTTCACAACAACATCCCACATTGCGGTCACAGCAGTGATGGCGATGGCAGTATTTATCACTGTAACGGTGATCGGTTTTGTGAGAAACGGCATTGGCTTCTTAGGTCTGTTCTGGATTTCATCCGCACCGTTGGTGCTGCGCCCAATTCTAGCGCTGATCGAAATTATCTCATATTTCGTGCGCCCTGTTAGCCACTCTATCCGGCTTGCGGGTAACATGATGGCGGGCCACGCGGTGATTAAAGTGTTTGCAGGATTTGCAGGTGCGCTGGGCGTGTTCTCAGTCTTCCCAATCGTTGCAATTATGGCCGTGTACGGTCTGGAAATGCTCGTGGTCTGTATTCAGGCTTACGTGTTCGCAATTCTAACTTGTGTGTACCTAAACGATGCTTTGCATCCTGGCGGTCACTAAGGTTCGAGTATCAAATTATAGTCATTACATCTAAAGGAGAAATCAAATGGCAGTAGAAGGCGATCTAGTACAAATGGGTGCCCTAATCGGTGCTGGTCTTGCATGTACAGGCATGGGCGGCGCAGCCGTTGGTGTTGGTCACGTTGTAGGTAAC
>JAJFHY010000140.1 GCA_021775375.1 Amylibacter sp.
ACCAATATTTAAAGTATTTTAAGGTGATCGGGATATGCGGTTTAAAGATGAGTTTTTTGGATCAGAAGCACAAATAACAGTATCCAAGCGCGCCCGCGATTTGTGGACGTTATCTGCGGGCGACCCACGGTTCTCTTATAATGGTCGTATGGTGGCTTTAAACGGTGACATAGGCCCAGAAATGATTGATGTGCTGGCCGCAGTTGCACGCTTACAAGGGGCAGTCACAAGTCACTTTTTTCCCGAAGACCAAGCAAAGAAAACATCTGCTGCAATCGAAGAATTAGGCTTGTCTTGCAATCGATGGGAATTCTATCGTGGACAAAAAACAGCTTATGAAGCGGCAAAAGGCATTCTAGCGAAATACCAACTACCAGATGATTTAACCGTTGAGCGTCTAAGTCCAGAGACATCTGCGAAGAAAGTTGCCGATTTGGCGACTATGGCTGCGGACTGCGAAGTAATGGTTATGTCAGGTCGCGTGATGCGGGGGTTGGATATCGAGGGCATTACCTTGGGCGCCTACGATCAATCAGGTGCAGCCGTTTCCAGTGCTTGGGGATATAAGTGTTATCACCCTGAAAGTGGCTTGTCAGAGAATGCTTTTTGGGGTGGTTTGACATGCCGAGAAGATCGTCGTGGCCAAAAGATTGCATTGATCTTGGGTGCTATGAGTATTGTAATGCTTTGGGAGGATCACGGCGTTCGAGGGTTTTGTGCTGGCATTACAGCTGGAAATATGCCTTCTATTGCCGTTTGTGAAAAGCTCGGCGTTTTACCCACTGACTGGGTTGGATTGGGTGTGACTGATCCCAACATGTTCGAGGGTGGCAGACTTACAAAGTAACGCGCTTTTTTTGCTTAAAATGTTAATGGTATGAAATGGTAATTTATATGATCTAATTAATTTTACGTATTGGGAGCACGAAATGTCTAATATTAACAACTTTCAAGATGAGTTCTTTGCATCTGATATTCACAACGCGACGGCACGAAAGTGTCGCGACTTAATGTCAATGTTATCGGACAATCCAATATACGCGTCTAATCGACGAATAATACTGTTAGGGGGGGATCAAGGAGATCAGATGGTACCCCTTATTGGCAATCTTGCGCGGCTTACAGGTGTAGGGGGCGTGATTTTCTTGCCAAAAGAAAAGGCAAGCGGACTTTGTGATGAGCTTGCAAAAATGGACTTGATACCTGATCAATGGGACCAATACGGTGGCGGTGAAGAGGCATATTTAAAGTCAAAACAATTGCTGTTGGATGTGCCACTTCCATCTGATCTGACAGTTGTGCCGCTATCAGTGCAATCACCGAGTGATTTTGTCAAAGCCGTAGCCGAGATGTCTATGGACTGTGGTGTTACCCCACTTCCTGGTGCAACAATGAGGGGGCAGGGTATTGATGGCGTAATTCTAGCAGCAACGGATTGGACAGGTGCCCCAGTTGCGGCATCAGGTTCCTTTCTAACATTCCATCCAGAGCATATCTTAAGTGATCAAGCCTTTTGGGGAATGTTGGCAACGCGAGAGGATCGCAGAGGGGAAAAGATTGCTTTGGTATTAGGGGCAATGGCAATCGTTGATATGTGGGAAAATAAAGGCGCACGTGGCTTTTTTACAGGGATACGACATGACAACGATGTGTCGAAGGCCGTATGTGCAAAAATGGGGGTGCTTGAGACAGAGTATTGCTTTGTTGTCGGTGCTGATCCTATACATTTTGGTGACACACCAATGACCAAATAAAAGCGCAAGTATATTCGCAGTTGGCTTTGTTTTGGAAGTCGACTAATTGACGATACTAATCTCCTGTTAGTACAAAGTGAGCGCGATGACCAAACGCATGATCCTTCCTATAATTTTTGGCCTCGCTGGTATCGCAATCCTGTTGTCTCTTGGAATTTGGCAAGTCAAACGCATGGGGTGGAAAAATACAATTCTGGCACAGATAGAGCAACGTATTACGGCCGAGCCGATCCCATTGCCTGCCAAGCCCAATCCCGAATTCGACAACCGTTTATCGGTGCGTGTGAAGGCCCTGATCGGCTTTGATGAGGCCCACGTGCTGTCATCCATCAAAAACGAAGGGCCGGGATTTTTGGTGATTGTGCCTGCATTGACACAGCCAGAGGGTAGACGGGTTCTGATCGATATGGGCTTTATCCCCGAGGCGGAAAAACAAAAGATACGCGGCCCACAAACTGTGACCGTTGTAGGCAATCTGCTTTGGCCCAATGAAACCGATGGCTTCACACCTGACCCGAATATGGAAAAGAATATCTGGTTTGCCCGCGACGCTGATAAAATGGCGCAGCATTTCGGAACGGAATCGTTCCTGATTGTGGCCCGCGTGATCGAGAAGGGTGATTATGGCACCATGCCACAGCCCATTGGCTTGAATATTCCAAATGATCACTTCGAATATGCCATTACATGGTTTTCACTCGCCTTTGTATGGTTTGGGATGACAGTCTATCTGCTTTATCGTATCAGACAGAAAACCGTTTAGTCTGGAACGCGACTTATGAAATATATCTCTACCCGCGGGCAGTCGCCTGCGTTGACATTCGAACAGGCAATGTTGTCGGGCCTTGCGCGTGATGGCGGGCTTTACGTGCCTGAAACGTGGCCAACCTTAAGTGCGGATCAAATCGCGGGATTTGCCGGCAAATCTTATGAAGAAGTGGCCTTTGAGGTAATGAAGCCTTTTATCGGCGACACATTCACCGACATTGAATTTTTGGAGATCATCCATAAAGCCTATGCCGGCTTTGCCCACACCGCGAAATGCCCGCTGGTGCAACTGGATGAAAACCATTTCTTACTGGAACTGTTCCACGGCCCTACGCTGGCGTTCAAAGATGTAGCCATGCAATTGATCGGACAGATGTTCGAGCGCGCCTTAAAGCGGCGTGGAGAGCGTGTGACGATCGTAGGTGCAACCTCGGGTGATACGGGCTCGGCCGCGATAGAGGCGTTCAAGGGGCTAGACGCGGTGGATGTGTTTATCATGTTCCCCGACGGGCGTGTATCGGACGTACAGCGCCGCCAGATGACCACACCAGATGAAGCGAATATCCACGCATTGGCAGTGGACGGTGACTTTGACGATTGTCAGGCTTTGCTAAAAGACATGTTCAACGATTTTGAATTCCGCGACGACGTGAAACTGGCAGGTGTGAACAGTATCAACTGGGCACGTGTGATGGCGCAGGTGGTCTATTACTTTACGTCTGCTGTTTCTTTGGGTGCCCCGCACCGCAAAATCTCTTTCACCGTACCGACTGGAAACTTCGGTGATATCTTCGCCGGCTATGTTGCCAAACGTATGGGGTTACCCATTGACCGCTTGGTCATTGCCACAAACCAGAACGATATTCTGCACCGCACATTGCAATCGGGTGACCACACGAAAATGGGCGTGAAACCTTCTATCAGCCCATCAATGGATATCGAGGTTAGCTCTAACTTCGAACGTCTGCTGTTTGATCTTTATGACCGTGAAGGCGATGCGGTTATACAATTGATGGATGCGTTAAAGGAAGACGGCACATTTGCATTGTCCCAAGGGGCAACACAAAAACTGCATGATGAATTTGACAGTGGCTGCTGCTCTGAAGCGGAAACATCAGCGCAGATCAAACGGTCCTATGAAGACATCGGCGAAGTTCTTTGCCCGCACTCTGCTATTGCGGTTAAAGTCGCAAACAGCATTGTACGCAATGAAACTGTGCCGATGATAACTTTGGCCACAGCACATCCCGCCAAGTTTCCTGCGGCTGTTGAGGCGGCTTGCGGTGTGCATCCTGCATTACCCGAGCGCATGGCCGATCTGTTCGCGCGTGATGAACGTATGACGAAAGTTGAAAATAATCTGGGTGCTGTTGAAGCTTTAATCCGTGAAAGGATCGGCGCGTGACTGTTGAATTAACAACACTGCCAAATGGCTTTCGCATTGTTTCGGAATATATGCCGGGCCTGCAATCCGCGTCTTTAGGCGTCTGGGTCTGCGCAGGTGGCCGCCATGAACGCGTGGATCAAAACGGTATCGCGCATTTTCTGGAACATATGGCGTTTAAGGGTACTAAGCGGCGCAGTGCATTGCAGATTGCCGAAGCGATTGAGGATGTAGGCGGGTTTATTAATGCTTACACCAGCCGCGAAACAACTGCCTATTATGTGCGCGTCTTGCAAAAGGATGTGCCGCTGGCCTTTGATGTGATTTCTGACATCGTGCTGAATTCTACCTTTGATCCGCGCGAAGTTGATATTGAACGCGGTGTGATATTACAGGAAATTGGCCAATCGTTGGACACGCCTGACGATATTATTTTTGATTGGCTGCAAGAGGTATCTTACCCCGATCAGCCATTCGGGCGCCCAATTCTGGGCCCGGCGGAACGCGTTGAGAATTTCAACCGTGATAATCTGGCAGAGTTCGTTGCGCAAAACTATGTACCCGATCAGATGATACTGGCCGCCGCAGGCGCCGTTGATCACGCGGAACTTGTGCGTATGGCGGAAAAAACCTTTGGCTATTTACCAAATGGCAAAGGTTTGATTGCACAACCAGCACTTTACAAAGGTGGAGAGCACCGTGTTGTCAAAGATCTTGAACAGGCTCATTTTGCCATGTCACTGGAAACCAACGGTTACATGAGCGATGATATTTACACAGGTCAGGTTTACGCCATGGCATTGGGTGGTGGTATGTCGTCGCGTCTGTTTCAGGAAGCCCGTGAAAAGCGCGGTCTATGCTATACAATCTATAGTCATACAGGTGCTTATTCCGACACAGGAACATTGACGATTTATTCGGGCACAAGTGGCGAAGATGTGGCAGGTCTGTCCGAACTGTGTATTGATGAACTCAGGCGTTCGACATCCGACATGACCAGGGCTGAAATAGACCGCGCCCGTAACCAGATGAAAGCAGGACTTTTGATGGGGTTGGAAAGTCCCGCGTCGCGCTGTGAACGGCTGGCGCGGATGATCGGCATCTGGGATCGCGTCCCTGATCTGGATGAAGTTATCGGAAAAATAGACGCGGTCAGTGTGCAATCCGTTATGGATTATGCAACCCGGCTTTGTGAAAAGCCATCTCCTTCGCTTGCTTTATATGGCCCCGTCGACAGAGCTCCTGTTGTTGAGGAACTTGCGCAGAGACTGGCGGCTTAAAATATGTTCAAGCGTAAACCCAAAGTTATGATCGAAACCGAACGGCTGACATTACGCCTGCCGATTTCACAAGACCATAACCAATGGGTTGATCTGCGCAAAAGTGGTTCGGAATACCTGACGCCATGGGAGCCTGTCTGGGCACAGGATCATTTTTCCAAACGTGCCTTTAGCAATCGGGTTTATTGGGCCAGGAAAACGCATGAATCAGGTCGTGGTGAACCACTGTTTATGATACGACGTGCAGATAATGCTCTGGTTGGTGCAATAACACTGGATAATATTCGCCGTGGCCCCGCTCAAACCGGAACTTTAGGTTACTGGACAGGTCAAGAATTTTCCCGGCAAGGTTATATGACCGAAGCCATCAATGCGATCGTGCACTATGCGTTTACCGATTTGGACCTTAGTCGGGTTGAGGCTGCATGCCTGCCCAAAAATACCCCTTCACGCGGTGTTTTGGAAAAATCCGGTTTCAAATATGAAGGCGTTGCACAGGCTTATTTGCAGATCAACGGTCGCTGGCGCAATCATGTCCTGTATTCAAACCTGCGCCATGATCGACGTGGCAAAACCGATGCAGGCTAAAGCTTAGTGACCCGTGAACACCAATACCTTAACAGGAAGCATCAAGGCCTGTATCCGCAAGATTAAAGCATGGATCAGCCCGACAGTGTCAACCATATGGTAAAATAACCAGCGCGGTGTACTCAAATCGGCAGATTCAAGTAATTCATGATTATTTGTATAAACGTTTGCAATACACTTGCTGCCAGGTGGAATAGTATTGAACTGTTCTTCAAAAAGCGGCTTCATGAATACGGTAAGCGTGCCGGGCCTGGCACGGTCCTGAATATCAATCAACTGGTCTCCGGGGCGAAGTTGCCCGGCGGCGATAGTATCCTGTACTGCTGTCACGATCATTGGAACAATTTTATAGGGGTGAGAAAGGCAGGTTATTTCTGAAATCATGCCGGGCTTAATCACCTGAGTTGCCATTTGCCCGAAGCCTGCTTGAAAAATATGCGCGTCTATGTTCTCAGGTATCAATATACCTGCCGGGCGTAATATCGGGTTCACATAATCACCGGGTTTCAGTGCGAACTGTGTCACGGTACCCGGAATGCTGGCGTATACTATCGTCTTGGAAAGGTTAACCTCAGCCTCTTTCAGTGATGCAGAGGCACTGGCTCTTTGAGCGGGTAACAGTACGGTGATTTGAGCTTTGACAGACTCTCTACCTGCAATGGCTGCGTCCAATGCTCCCTGTCTGCCGTCACGGGCGGTTTTCAGGCGGATGATTTCGCGTTCATTGACTACGGTTGAGCCACCATCGAAAAGTGTCTGTTTCACATCCAGTTCATCTTGTGCCTGTTTCAATGAACCTTCGGCCTGAACGATTTTACCTAATGCTGAAGCCAAATCCGATTGTGCGACGATGATTGAAGCGTCAATTTCTTTGACCCGTTGTTGAGCGGTTTTAAGGGCGGCAAGCTGGCTGGAGGCATCCAACGAGAATATCCTATCGCCTGCTTCAACCTTCTGGTTGTTGGCAAGGTAAACCTCTTCTACGCGTCCGGCGGTTTCTGACAGGATTGTCACTGTTCGGAAAAATGACGTCACATTGGTAGTGGACGGATGGTAGTAAAACACAAGTGTGATCAACGAGATCGTCAGCATGGCACAGGCCGTAATCCCATACCGCAATTCATACCAGACCGAAAACAGATCAATTTCGACCCCGATACGTTTACCTTGAACGTAACGCCGAACAAGGAAATCGGGAAGGATTGTGAAAAACGCGCAAAAAAGTAATTCCAGCATCTAGATGTCTTTCTGCTTTGTGGTTTTTTGTTTCGTTGGCTTAGCTGGCGGTTCTGCTTTCAGCTCACTCATTTGTTCAAGTGATTTCGCTATGGAATTCAGTGATGCGTTAAAATCCGGCATATTGACCGAAACCGGCAATTCTTCTTTTTTACTGGTCATTTGTTCGAGCGATTGCGCAATTGTATTCAAAGGCGTGGTGAAATCGGGTAATTTTACTGTTACCAGTAGCAGTGCTGCTATCCAGAATATGTTATTATGGGTGACGAGAGATAAAAGCGATAATACGCCAACTACTTGTAATTGTGCGTTATTATAGCCATGCCCAAGATGTTCCGGCAATGCATGAAGCTTGAAATATATCACACCCGCAATCAGGATTAAAGCAAGTACGAAAACCACGGTTACTATGAATAGAACATCACTTTGCCCGGGTTCCGTGATAAAAGACGGAAGGTGCGGTACGCCTTCTGCAACGTTCGAATTAGCCATGAATTTCCCCATTATTACTCCGAAGTAATCTAACTGAATGCGAATGATTTACAAGTATTACCTATTTCAAACCCAGCTCGGGGCCGATCAATGGATACACTGATTGCAGTTGAAATTATGTTGGGATTAAACTAGCTGTTTGAAGGATATGACATTAGCAAAAGCCAGCCCTGAATTCCTGAACAGCTTAACGGCTGCATTACCTGCAGGTGTTGTTTCGGATGCAACGGACGGTTATTTGCGTGAAGAGCGTGATCTGATCCGTGGCACGGCGGCATGCCTTTTGCGGCCGCGCACGGTCGAAAATGTAGCAACCATTCTACGCCTATGCAATCAACACAGCGTCGGCATTATCCCCTACGCAGGCGGAACGGGGTTGGTGGGCGGTCAGGTGGCGGCACTTGATCCCGCGCCTGTCGTGATTTCGGTTGAACGCATGTCGGCAATACGCGCAATTGATACGGCGAATAATACGATGACAGTGGATGCCGGCGCTGTTCTTGCCGATATTCAGAAAGCCGCAGATGATGCCGACCGTCTGTTCCCCTTATCATTGGCCTCTGAAGGTAGTTGCAGGATAGGCGGCAACATCGCTACAAATGCAGGCGGTGTACAAGTGCTGCGCTATGGTAATACGCGTGATTTGTGTCTGGGATTAGAGGCAGTCTTACCCGATGGTTCCATTTATCACGGATTAAAGGGGTTGCGTAAAGACAATACGGGCTTTGACGTTCGAAATCTGCTGGTAGGCTCCGAGGGCAGCTTGGGTATTATCACTGCGGCAACACTGAAACTCTTTGCCAAACCCGCTGAAATTGCGACAGCGATGGCAGTTGTCCCGTCACCTGCGGCAGCAGTCGCATTGCTTGGGGTGGTGCAGTCAAACTTGGATGGTCTGGTTTCAGGTTTCGAGCTGATCCATGGACAGGGTCTGGAGTTTTTGGCTGAAAAATTACCCGATGTGCGCCAACCTTTTACAAAAAGACCTGAATGGATGGTGTTGATCGAAGTCGCGGGCGGAAAAGGAGCGCGTTTGAATGAACGATTACTATCGACCCTTGAAAGAGCAATTGAAAACGCGCTGGTTGACGATGTGCTGATCGCACAGAACATCCAACAACGGCAGGAATTCTGGCATGTCCGCGAAAGCATTCCTCTGGCCAATAAAGCGGTCGGTGGTATCTCCAGCCACGACATTTCAGTCCCTATATCAGCCATCCCGGAATTTATCCAAACAGGCTTTGACGCGATTGCTGGCTTGGGTGATTTACGCGTGAATTGCTTTGGCCATGTGGGTGATGGCAACCTGCATTACAATGTTTACCCCCGTGCGGGTCAAAATCGAAATGACCTGTTACACATGCAAGCAGATATAAAAGATCTGGTTTACGGGTTGGTAGATAAATTCGGCGGATCAGTATCAGCAGAACACGGTATCGGACGCTTAAAAGTGGGCGATCTTGAAAAATACGCGGACCCGGCAAAGTTGGCAATGATCCGGTCGATCAAATCAGCACTTGATCCCAAAGGGATTATGAACCCCGGTGTAATTGTCAGGTAACTGGTTTACGCCCCGCCCTT
The DNA here is from genome assembly GCA_021775375.1 of Amylibacter sp. Lineage (GTDB taxonomy): Bacteria > Pseudomonadota > Alphaproteobacteria > Rhodobacterales > Rhodobacteraceae > Amylibacter. The sequence continues at coordinate 9,084 of JAJFHY010000140.1, forward strand.
AGGGGGTACAGCGGGGCGTAATGCTTATAAAAAGCAATCTAAGGTTCCTGTATGGGACCATATGAATTGTAACCGAAAGATGGTTACGAAATCATTAAGGTTGGAATACGGTTTACAGCCCTTCAAATGCACACAAAACATGCACAGGCACACCCAATGCTTTGATCCTATCTGCACCGTCCAATTCCGGCAGATCGATGATAAAGGTGGATTGCACAACCACACCGCCCAAAGCCTCGATCAGTTTGATCCCTGCCTCGGCAGTGCCGCCTGTGGCAATCAAATCATCCAACAGCAATACGCTTTCACCCGCTTCAAGCGCGTCCTCATGCAACTCCAGCGTCGCTGTGCCATATTCAAGCTGATAATCCTGCGCGATGGTTTTGCCCGGTAACTTGCCCTTCTTGCGGATCGGAATAAATCCCACCCCTAGTGACTGTGCTACTGCACCGCCCATGATGAACCCGCGCGCTTCAAGCCCTGCAACTTTATCAATTTTCAGATCTTTCAAGGCCGCAACTGTTTCAGCTATAGCCAGTCGCAAACCTTCGGCACTGCCAAAGAGCGTAGTGATATCGCGAAACATTATGCCTTCATGTGGAAAATCGGGAATGGTGCGAATATAGTCGCGAATGTCTTTGGTCATGGGGCCGCTCTTGTTGATTGTTGGTTGAATAGGCGTTGAAGCATATTGCGTGGATTACCGTTGTCTTTTCTTGAAAGCTCCCCCGCTGCCGGTATTTTCTTTATAATGGCAATTACACTTGGCGAAGTCAGGGCAACTGAGTGGTTCAAGAAGCCGTCACCATCATCATATTCTGATAGGTTAATGATTTGTATACCATGCTTATCCAAAGCTGCTGAGCTTGTAATTTGTCCAAGACGGGTTTGTTTACCTGTTAACAAAGACATAACCTTCAGGGCACGATCGTTTTCAGTGCTAAAAACAACAAATGGGCTTGGTACGGGATCAAGGTGATTTAATTGCGTTAGAAAAACACTTTGATCTATATCGGGAGAAATCAGAATGACAGCGTCAATGAAACGCGTAACACTTTTGTCACCACTGATTGCCATCTGACGCAATGTTTCCATCAGTAGGTTTGCACCAATGGAATGCCCGACAAGTACCAGACGTTTTGTGCCTGACCTTATCAATTGCTCCATCAATGTCTGCAACCCGTCACGGGCAAATAGAGCGCTGTCGCGGTCGTGTATATATTCAAGCGTGTTTTCGGTTGTCGGCCAAGCATAAAGAACCGGTGTACCAAGCAAGCCCATATCCGTAGACATCTGCGCAAAACGATACAGGCTTTCGGCGAAATTATTATTGTAGCCGTGAATAAAAATGACGGCTTCATCCTTGTTACGGTATTGTTTATTCGTTGTTTTTATCTCTGACCCGAAATCGGAAGATTTATTGTAAATCTCGGCGTCTGTAATTACAAAATCAGTTGCAATGTTCGGTTCATTTTTGGGCCATTCGATTTTGCCGACCTCATGATTTGGCGGGATGGAAATATCATAACGGGCGTATGATAATTCTGAGGTACGTAATGTATTGAAATCATATGGTTTTTCGTTGCGCTGTCTTGTCGTTGCCACAAAAACACGCTGCGTTTTGGTTGCGGGTGCGTCTGATACCGCAAATTCCAATTTGCCACGCTCTGCACATGCGACAAATACGCTAAAGCAAAAAACCAATAATGTGAAATATCGTAACATCTTTACAAAACCCGCCCGGCGACGGCATCAAGTTTAGCAATCATTTCAGGATCACGGTTTGCGGCTTGTGTCAGGATTGCAAATTCCAACGCGCGATCACAACCATGCGGGCAGGGTGCGCGTTTTGCACCCAATAGGGCGGGCAATCTGCCTACCAACCCTTTCGCTTTATCCGCATTACCCATTAAAATTGCGATAATCTTGGTTACATCCACTTCACCGTGGTCGGGATGCCAACTGTCATAATCGGTAATCATTGCAACAGAGGCATAACAAAGCTCGGCTTCGCGGGCCAATTTTGCTTCCGGCATATTAGTCATACCGATCACATCACAACCCCAGACATCGCGGTACATTTTACTTTCGGCAAGGGTGGAAAACTGCGGGCCTTCCATGGCCAGATAAGTGCCACCCATATGCACGTTAATCCCTTGTGCTTGGGCTGCTTTAAAACAGGCTTCACTTAGGCGCGCGCAGGTCGGGTGTGCCACAGAAACATGCGCGACACAGCCTGAACCGAAAAAAGATTTTTCGCGTGCTATTGTGCGATCAATGAACTGGTCGACAATCACAAAATCCCCGGGCGCCATTTCTTCGCGAAACGACCCACAGGCGGAAACCGAGATCACGTCTGTTACGCCTGCACGTTTCAGCGCATCGATATTGGCGCGGTAGTTCACTGTACTGGGTGATAAGGTGTGGCCGCGACCGTGCCGGGGTAAAAAAACCATTTTAACCCCGTTCAAGTGACCGAACAGAAGCGCATCGGACGGTGCACCAAACGGGCTGTCAACATTGCGCCATTCTGCACCTTCCAAACCATCGATGTTGTAAACACCGCTGCCGCCCATCACACCAATAACTGTTTCCAAATCTATTTCTCCAAATACATTAAGGGTAATCTATGTTGCTGACAGGTGATGTTAAAGGGGTTTTGTGGCCCATTTATACTGGTCATTGGTTTCAACGGCCCCCTCACGGATGGCACGTAGACGCGCCAATGCGGTTTCGCCTGCCTCACCTTGCATGACAAGAAGCTTTAACAGCACCATCCCAGATCGACCTTTACCACCTTTGCAATGGATTAACACCTTGCCACCGGCACTTAAAACCTCGTGTAATTGCACTATGCTTTCTTGCCATAATGCGGTGTCTTCACTGGCAGGTACACCAAAATCAATCACCGGTATATGAAACCAGTCATATCCGGCCTCTTGGAATTGTAGCGGTAAAGATTTACCCACCGTTGGAAATTCTTCCTTGCCGGTAAGGGTTAAAACAATGTTTGGACGCCAGCTATCAATCTTTGCAAAATCGGCATCCGTTGCAGGTTGTCTGCACAAGCCAAGCGTGCCTGCGCTAATACCGGCTAATTGATAAATCTGAAACTTCTCATCGGCCATCAGGTTTGTTCCGGTCGATTCAGTGAAAATACCTCATGTACAGACGTGTAATCGCGGTACCCCAAACGGGCCATTGGCGCATAGCGTGTGACGTCCAGCAAACCGTCTTTCAAAAATTCGTCTTTGATATGAACGCAAACCACCTCGCCCAAAACCATATGGCCATTACCGGGTAATGAAATGATGGAATGCAAGGTACATTCAAACACTGCCGGGCTGGTTGCAACAAACGGAACTTTGATAACTTGCGGTGTGCCTTTTTCCAGCGCAGCCTGTTCAAACTCGTCAATTCCATGCGGATAGTGCGCGGATGTGATGTTCATTTTATCCTTCAGCGCTTCCGATACGATATTCACACAAAACTCACCCGTGTCCTGAATGTTGACCAGACTGTCCTTTAAATCATCCGTGTCTGTTTTAGGACCAGAGGCCGAAAACATCACCATGGGTGGGACATCCTGAATACCATTGAAGAAAGAATAGGGGGCAAGATTGGCAATCCCGTCTTTGTTCAAAGTTGATATCCAGCCAATGGGACGGGGTGATACGATTGCCTTGAACGGGTTATGGGGAAGTCCGTGGTCGTCAATATTCGGTCGATAATGCATATTTGGGCCTTTTGATGAATTGCCCAATGCCTAACCTCATGTTATCGGCATTTCCATAAGTTTTCGCAAAGAGTTGATGATATGTTTCGTTTGGCGCCAGAAACTAAGGATGATTGGTGGGAAGTAGAGGGGCTTTATGACCTGACCTTTGCCCCTGGCCGTGAGGCTTTGTCTTCTTACCGTTTGCGCGAAGATGTGAAACCTGTGGCTGCCCTTTGCCTGACGGCGCGTGACAAGTATGATGTGTTGGCGGGTGTGATACGTTATTGGCCGGTTCTGATCGGTGATAACAAAGCCAAAACCCTGTTACTTGGCCCGGTTGCAGTACACCCGACACGGCAAGGCGAGGGTCTGGGCGGTCTGCTTATGCGTGAAAGTCTGGGTTTGGCTAAAGCCGCCGGTTGGGGCCGTGTCATGCTTGTGGGCGATGCGCCGTATTATCGGCGTTTCGGGTTTGAAAAAAACACTCAACTCGATTTCCCACCGCCGGTAAACCCTGACCGGCTTTTGACACTGGAGCTGGAAAAAGGCGCGTTTGACGGGGTGTCAGGAACTGTTTTCAAGGTCGCAGACTAACATAAATGCAAAAGCAAAGACGGGCGCATGGTGATCTATTGTGTTTTTGCGCGGGCTAATAGCCAGATAGCGTTAATTCGCCTTACCCTTATTGCCCCATGGCAATGGTGTGACGCTGATCCCGTCATCAATCAGGGATTTGGCGTCCTGAATTTTTGCTTCACCGTATATCGACCGCTCAGGGGCATCACCCGAATGGATGGCGCGGGCTTCGGCTGCAAAATTCGTACCGACATCTTCGGAATTATCTTCAATCTTTTTGCGCATTTCAATCAAGGCTTGTTCCGCAGGGGATGCAGGTGCTGATAGCGCGCCGGGTTTGGTGTCTTTCTTATGCACCATACGCACTTGCGGTGCCATTATCGCCTTTTCAACATTATATGCACCGCAAACCGCACATGTGACCATGTCGGCACCCAACAGCTTTTCAAAGGCTTCAGCGGACTGAAACCAGCTGTCAAAGCTGTGGTCGTTCTCACATTTTAAGCTGTAGCGGATCATGGCTTAACTCTGGGTTAGGGTTCACTTTAATATAAAGATAGTCGTAATACCCGTAATATCCAGTAAATTCTGTTGAATTTAGCGTGCCCGGCGATCACGCCGTGCTGACATTGGTTGAAATGCAACACCGTTATGCGCTTCGCAATAAGGCTTGCCGGTTTCAGATGTCAGGCCGCAAAACCAGAAATCTTCGGTCGCTGGGTCACCGATAGGCCATTTGCATGTGCGTTCGGTCAATTCCATCAAAGACAGCTTTTTAGCTTCTTTTTCAACGACAGCAACTTTTTGCAAAGCTTCTGCACTGATCTCACTGTTTGACGGTTGTGGCGGCAGGGGTTGTCCTGCTGTGATAACCGGTCTGCGTGGCGGTATTGTAACCGACATAGATGTTGAAGACACTTCAACCGCCTTGGGTTTTGCCTGCGGTTTTGCCTTTGGCACAGCTTTGGCTTTAGGGGCCGCTTTCGCCTTTGCTTTGGACGGTGTTGCGCGGTTTGACAAACCCAAACGGTGAACCTTGCCAATGACGGCATTGCGGGTAACACCACCTAATTCTTTTGCGATCTGGCTGGCAGAATTGCCTTCCATCCACATGGTTTTTAGAATTTCTACGCGGTCATCTGTCCAAGACATGTTTTTGCTCCAGTATCGGCCAATAAAAAGGCTAGCCTAACTATTTAAACCATCCGACAAG
>JAJFHY010000015.1 GCA_021775375.1 Amylibacter sp.
ATACATCATTTTCATCGGTATCGGGTTTTATGAATCCGATGCCCTTTTTGGCATCATACCAAAGCACAGTTCCTGTTAGCATATCGCTCTTTCAAAAAGGCGCAGCCATCAGTTACAGGCGCGCGTTAAGGGATTGGCGGAGGTGCCGTATCCCGAAAGAGGGCTTCAATAGGGTTTCAGAACCTAAGTCAAGGCTTATAAATCAAGCACTTTTTTTAAGAAGCGGCGTTGCAACAACGGTGAATGCTGGACCAGTCGCAGAAAATTACGCAAAAGCGTGCGCGTGACGGGATGGGTAGAAGTAATGATGCGCCGCGCGCGTTCCGATTGTTTTATAGTGGTGCGTCCAACGGGATGGCGCGCTGAATGGTACCCGTCTGTAGTGCCAGTAGCAATGCGTTCCGCCAAATCAGCGGCATCCGCAATTCCAAGGTTCATGCCACGCCCGCCCACTGGTGAATGACAATGTGCGGCGTCACCTGCCAGGAAAACACGGCCGCGTTGATATGTTTCAGCCTGGCGTACTGAAATGGCAAAATTTGCTGCCCTGTGAAGTTTTGTAATGTTCGATGGTACTGGTAATGCAGCAAGTGCATAAGGGCGGTTGGAAATCACCCGATAACGATTTTTTGCTAAAGGAACCACGACAACAACACCGCCCTTATCCAGCATATAGGCCTGAAAGGCACTTGGTGCTTTCCACCCCCATGCATCGACATCGGCAATCGACCAAATCTCGGGTAACTCGTAGCCATGAAATGGGATGTGCATTGCTTCGCGTACGACTGAATCGCTTCCATCGGCCCCGATAACTGTGTCAAACCGAAAAGCTTTCCCAAGGATGCTGGCCGAAATACCGGTGTCAGATTGGAATAACGACAACAATTCAGCACCATAATTTATCTTGCCGCCAAGGGCTTTAAAGGCATTGCGTAGATGTGCCTCGGTGCGGTTTTGTGGCATACCATACAAGCGGTTATTGTCATCTTTGTGTGTATCCAGCGGTAAGTTGGCAAATTGCTTGCTTTGCGTATGAAAAATTGCGCGCCGAAAAGTAATGGCTTCTGTGCGAATTGCCGTTGCTGCACCGGATGGGCCAAGTAATTTCATTGATCGTGGCAGAATACCAACTGCGCGTGATAAATGTGATGCGGATTTTCTTTTTTCTATGACAACAGGGATAATACCGCGACGTGCCAGTTCAACAGCTGCTGTTAACCCCGTAGGGCCTGCACCAACGATCAAGACATGTGAATTTTCCATGGTTCCCTTAAAAACGCGGTAATCTGCGGCCGCGGCCAACAGGTTCAAGCGTTAAAAAGTCGGGCCATCCATAGAAATATTCATATGCGTAAAGTAAAGCGCATGCGAGAAGTATTCCGAACACGAGTTTTACCCGGCCCCAGGATGGCGGATTGTCTGCCCATCGCTTCATTCGTAACAGCCAGCGCATATTCATTTTACAAACCGCACCTTACCGATATGATCAAGATTGCGGTTGCGTTGAGCGTAATCAATGCCGTATCCGACCACAAACTCATCGGGAATTTCGAAACCGATCCAGGTTGCATTGACATCAACCTCGCGACGTGAAGGTTTATCAAGTAAAGCACAAACTTTCAGTCGTTTGGGATTGCGCGATTCCAAAAGATGAATGACATGGTTCAGGGTATGACCCGTATCGACAATGTCCTCAACCACCAGAACATCACGGCCTTCTATTTCACCACGCAAGTCTTTCAGTATGCGCACTTCACGTGAGCTTTCTGTGCCGTCTCCATAGCTTGACGTTTCCAGAAAATCGACCTCTACCGGCAAATCGAGCTCGCGTACAAGATCGGCAATAAATACGAATGAGCCTCGCAAAAGGCCAACAACAATCAGTTTTTCGGTATCTTTAAAATGATCTGAAATTTCATCAGCCAGACTTTCCACGCGGGCAGCAATAGATTTAGCCGAGATCAAAGGATCAATTACGTAATTAGGTGTAGTCACAGAGTAATACTCTCTATAATTTTGTTTGGTCTGTTGCGATATTGTAGACGTCTATTGTTTCTAGCTTAAAAGTTAAAAATTTTGATGTAAACCAAAACCAAGCGCATGAGTTTCAGTCATTAAATTGCAACAAAGTTTAATTATTGGAATATAACTGTTGTCGTAATGCTTTCGGGTAACATAAATCCAATCTAGCAATATATTAATAAATACATTCTTTGAAGGATGCGTAGATGAAAACAGCGATGATCATAGCAACCTTGGGTGCGGTTATGCATGTAACCCCGGTATATGCACAAAATATTCCAAATGGCTTTTATGCCGGCGCATCACTCAGTGCGATGCATTCGAACATAACACCAAGTGGTACGAATACAGCAGGAGGATTTGGAAATTCGGATTGTGATACAACATCTGTCATAGCTGGATTGGTTTGCGACGATGATGATAACGTGATTTCCGGTAGTATATTTGCGGGTAGGGAAGCTGTCTTAAGTTTTGGACCAAAATCATCAATCCGGGTTGAAGCAGAATTAGCCTTTGCAGGTGATAGCGAATTTGTCACGCCTAGTTTTCCTGGTCCGCCCGGTCCTGCTGCATTTGTATATAATACAGAGGTTACTAGTTTAAAAACTGCATTTCTAAATGCGTATTTAGATCGTTCAGTGTCAGATAAACTGACAGTTTTTGCCAGTACCGGTGTTGGTGCCTCTAATTTTAAACTAACAACAACAGATGGTGTTGTGCAAGGAAACGAAAGCTTTACAAATTTCTCGTTTAACTTCGGTTTGGGCGCAAGTTATATGCTGTCAGACCACATAAATGTATTTACACAGATCAGGTATATTTACCACGGTAAAGCCAATATGCCCATTGCGGGTGTTGGGGGCGGTGCTCCTGCTGGAAACTATGCAGTACGTTTAGAGACGAATGAAGCAAGGTTAGGATTGATGTACAAGTTCTAACCCGCGTAAAATCATCAATACTTAAGCCACCTTCTATCGGTGGCTTTTTTATTGCGAAATTTGGCTTCGGTCACTATGTGTCATAAAAAACAGGTTAAGATGCCAACACACGCCGAAAAAAGAATAATGCCTTATACCGCGCAACAGATGTATGACCTGATTGCCGATGTTGGTACATACCCGCAATTTTTACCGTGGTGTGCTGCCGCGCGCATTAGAAAACGTTCACAAAGAGGTGATGCGGAAATTGTCGATGCTGAGTTGGTGATTTCTTTCAAAGTGTTCCGTGAAAAATTCAGTTCTCGCGTGACTTTGCTGCCAAATGAACAAAAAATCGATGTCGAGTATTTGGACGGGCCATTTAAGTACCTTAACAATCATTGGTCCTTTGCCGATTGTGAGGGTGGCTGTGAAGTCGATTTTTTTGTGGATTTTGAATTTAAATCAAAAATACTGCAAAGCATTATCGGTGTTGTATTTGGCGAAGCGATGCAGAGGATTGTCGGGGCATTTGAAACCCGCGCCAATGCGCTTTACGGTACTGACGATACTATAGGATAAAATCCATGACATATTGGCCCAACACCCGACTTTGCGATCTTTTAGATATTGAACACCCCATCATACAGGCACCGATGGCTGGAGCCGCAACGCCTGCAATGGCAGCGGAGGCAAGTCATGCAGGCGGACTTGGATCCTTGGGGTGCGCCGGGATGACTATAAACGGCATTTTGGCGGTTGCAGTAGAAACTCACGCGATATCAAATCGATCATTGAATTTAAATTTCTTTTGCCACCAAAGCCCGAAAATGGATGTCATAAAGGCTAAAGCAGCACAAGAACGTATGAAACCGTGGTTCGATAGGCTTGATGCAGGCGTCGTCCCGGATGTGGTAGAAAGTTATTTTCCATTTAATTCGGATATCTGTGATGCTGTGCTTGAAGCATCACCAAAAGTTGCCAGTTTTCACTTTGGCCTACCAGATGAGACATTGGTTTTACGACTAAAAGATGCAGGCATTGTTATCTTGTCATCCGCCACATCTAGTGCAGAGGCAAAATGGCTGGTTGAACGTGGGACTGATGCAGTGATTGCACAGGGCTATGAAGCGGGTGGCCATAATGGGTGGTTTTTGCCCCGCAATGGAGCCGAAGTAACCGGAACAATGGCTTTAGTACCTCGTGTGGTTGATGCAGTTGACTGTCCTGTGATTGCAGCAGGCGGCATTGCGGACGGGCGCGGCATAGCTGCGGCATTTGCTTTGGGGGCATCCGGGGTGCAAATTGGTACTGCATTTTTAGCCACGCCGGAAAGTGCAGTCAGCGATGTTCACAAAAAGAGCCTGATAAAAGCGACGGGCGATGATACGCGATATTGTCGCGCCTTTTCAGGTCGGGATGCACGTACAATCGTTAATGACTTTTCCCGTGAGATGAACGGGGTTACCGATCTGCCGGACTTTCCATTGATGAATACGCTGACAGGGCCATTGAGAGCGGCTTCTGCAAAAGCGGGGCGGCCGGATGCTATGTCATTATGGGCGGGTCAGGGCGCTGGTTTGGTTGGCAAAAGTACAACCCGGGAAGTATTTGATCGCCTCGTTCAGCAAGCACAGACAATATTGGGGTGATTTACGGCAATTCATCGGGTTAAGGCTTGTCATCGAAAGGTGTTTGTTTGATGGTTTAATAACGCATCAACGAAAACTGGAATGCCCTAATGAAGTCACATCCATATTGGTGGGAACATGCCCCGCGCGAAACAACTAAGCCTGTATCGCCACCTGAAAAAGTAGATATTGCAATTGTCGGCGCAGGATTTAGCGGTTTAAGTGCGGCTCTTGTTCTGGCCCGGGCAGGATTGAAGGTTGTGGTTTTTGAAGCAGGGCAACTTGGTGAAGGGGCGAGTTCAAGAAATGGTGGTATGGTCGGGCCAAGTTTTCATAAACTGGGTATTGCCGGGCTCACTGCTAAATATGGCAAGGAAAAAACCAATGAGATACTGCGTGAAAGTGTCGGGTTCACAGATTTTCTGGAAGATTTTTTGCGCGTTGAAAAAATAAATGCGGATTTTACCCGTAAAGGCCGTTTTCTGGGCGCATTGAAGCCCGCACATTTTGATAGAATGGAAAAACAATTTGAAGCATTGCGCGAAACATGCGGTGTGAGCGGTAAAGTTATTCCACATGCTGATCAGGCAAGCGAGACAGGCTCGTCCAAGTTCTTTGGCGGCGTTGTTTATGATAAGGATGGTGGACTTCATCCTGCAAAATTTCACAATGGTTTGATTTCAAATGTTCGAGCTGCAGGTGTTACAATACTTGCCCATTTACTAGTAGATGACATTACTCGAAACACAACGGGTTTCCAATTGACTACAGCCCTTGGTAAAACCAATGCAACACGTGTTGCTGTTTGTACAAACGGTTATACTGGCCCGCAATTCCCAGAGCTAAGGCGCCGAATTTTACCATTGCGAAGCGCAATTATAGCAACCGAAGAATTGCCATCTGAACTGATCTTAAAATTGATGCCCAAGGCGCGTATGTATGGTGATAGTCGCCGTATTGTTGCATATTATAGGCCTTCTCCTGATGGTAAGCGTATTCTGTTTGGTGGTCGGGCAACCGGCATTGTAGACAACCCGATTAAGAACGCACGACAGTTGCGGCAATCCATGACGGATATTTTTCCGGAGTTGAAATTCAACGCAACAAGTCACGTCTGGTCAGGATTGGTGGCCTATACATTTGATCATGCACCACATCTGGGGCTGCATGACGGCCTGTATTTTGCCATGGGTTATTGTGGTTCCGGGGTGGCGCGCTCTACATATTTCGGCCAAAAACTTGGATATAAAATGTTGGATCAAGAAGAAAAAGGTCATACAGCTTTTGATGATATTCCATTTCAAACCAAAGCGCTTTATTCGGGTAATCCATGGTTTATGCCTATGGTATTAAATTGGCACCGTATGGCAGACCGGTTTGGGCTTTAGAGCTAGTGCGGTTTAGACACTGTAGAAGCAGGAGGCTAATTCCTTCGTTTCATTAATGCTAATGATATTAATGCCCAACCTAAAAAAGCTAATGAGTGATTTGATAGTGTTGCACTGTTTTGCAGGGTTAAAATTTTAACCAATGGCCCAATGCCGGGTGGTGCTTTGATTACGAGTTGTATCGGTAAATCCATGAAGATTAACAGATAATATGCATAGTATAATTGTGGTGATAACCAAATAAACAAATAAAACAAACCGATGGCGATGATGATCCTAACAATCACAGGTTTATTTTTAAACAGTTTTAGAGATAATAAAACCATCATACACAGCAGAGCCAGCGATATAAAACAAAGGCCTATTTGTTGAGTGGTTGATAATGTATGAATACTGTCATCTGCATACATAAATATCTCGAAATTTATTTCTTTAACAGAATATTTGATTTTTTACGCACCAGAACGGTTCGCAAATCATGCATGGCCATTAATAAGTCATCTGAAAATTCATTGATTTGTGCGTCCGTAGCATCAGATTGAACCCATTGGGCAGTTTCGTTCAGATGATCGGTCGCGCGTTTAATGTCATCGACTTTACGCGTGGCCAATAGTTTGCGCCGCTCCACAATCCATGCGTCAATATCATTACGTTCAGCTGCTGTAGGGATATGCTCACCTTGGGGTTTCACATTGCCATTACGTATATTCGCGACAGCAATTTGCACTAATTCCAATCGGCGTTGACGGTTTTCAGTATCAACTCGAAATACGGCAGCACCATTATCCCGGACCCGAAAGAACAGACCTGATTTTGTGCTCATATCTCGACTAAACCTTTGTTTTTCTTTTAATCTAGTATCGTTTCCGTGTCAGGTCAACGAAGCGCAGAAGTTTTGGATACGGGTGCAGGCGTCAATCAAAGCTTCATTCGATGTGGCATAGCTGACGCGGAAATTCGGGCTAAGGCCAAATGCGGCACCAAAGACCACTGCAACACCGTGTTCAGACAAAAGTTCTGTGGCAAAATCTTCATCGGTATTTATGGTAGCACCTGAAGGGGTTGTCTTGCCTATGCAGTCTGCAATGGATGGGTAAACATAAAACGCACCCTCTGGTGTCGGGCAGTTTATGCCTTTGGCATCATTCAGCATTTTGACCACCAGATTGCGGCGACTTTCAAAAATGGGACGACTCATTTCGATGTAATCTTGGGGGCCGTTTAGAGCCTCTACAGCGGCCCATTGGCTGATTGAACTGGGGTTAGATGTGCTTTGTGATTGGATTTTACGCATGGCGGCGATTAGTTTTTCCGGCCCAGCTGCATAACCAATGCGCCAACCAGTCATTGCATAAGCTTTGGATACGCCGTTCACGGTTAAGGTGCGGTCATACAATTTAGGCTCTACTTCCGCAGGCGTGCAGAATTTGAAGTCGTCATAGGCCAGATGTTCGTACATATCATCGCTCATCACCCAGACATGCGGGTGGCGTAGTAAAACATCTGTCAGTTCCTTCATTTCCGCGTGCGAATAACCTGCGCCAGACGGATTGGACGGTGAGTTGAAAATCAGCCATTTTGTTTTTGGCGTGATCGCAGCTTCCAGTTGATCCGCAGTCAGTTTATATGCCGTTTGCATCGACGCTTCTGCAATAACGGGCGTCCCACCTGCCAAGAATACCATATCAGGATATGAAACCCAGTACGGGGCTGGGATAATTACTTCGTCATCTAGATTAACAGTAGCCATTAAGGCATTGTATAGTATCTGTTTACCACCAGTTCCGACAGATACTTGTGATGGCAGGTAATCAAGATTGTTGTCACGTTTCATTTTGGCGCAAATAGCGTTTTTTAACTCGATAATACCATCTGGAGCGGTATATTTTGTTTTACCCGCATCAATCGCGGCTTTTGCGGCATCTTTGATATTGTCGGGCGTATCAAAATCCGGTTCACCCGCACTAAGTGCTATCACATCTTTACCAGCAACTTTTAACTCAGCGGCTTTTGTGGAAATGGAAATAGTTGGCGACGGTTTCACGCGGTCCAGTGTTTTTGACAAAAATGACATGAGATTTCCTTTAGCTGACCGTTGATTTGTAGGGCGCGGTTAAAAGACGTGCAAGTCTGGACTTGTGAATTTATCTAGCGCATGTATTTAGCGCTAAAGGGGTGAAATCATGGCCGAAGATCGCGAAACCAGACTAAAAAGACTACGCATAAGGTCTTGGCGTCGGGGTATTCAGGAAATGGATATACTGTTTGGTACCTTCGCAGATGAAAAATTGTCATCTTTGACGAATGCTGAATTGGATGCCCATGAAATGCTGATGGATGAGCAAGACCAGGATCTTTTGGTGTGGCTAACTGGTCAAGAAGACACGCCAAATGAGCTAAAAGACGCGCTTTCGCTGGTCAAAGATCATTTTTTATCAAAAAAAACGGCATAATTTAACGAGTTGTTCGAACTTTACTGTCACTAATTGCCCCGAGCAGTTATTGGCGGAGTAAAAAATGAGTGTTTATAGTAGCCTGACCGTTGAAACGGTGAACCAGCAGGGTAGCAACTTTCTGGGGACATATTTAGAGACATTATCAATGGTAGAAAGATTGCATCGTTTATTGCTGGATGTGATCAAGGATGAATTCGAAAGGTTGGGTCTGTTGGATATCAATTCGGTTCAGGCATTGCTGTTATTTAATATTGGCGACAATGAAGTAACAGCGGGTGAATTGAAGTCGCGCGGCTATTATCAGGGTTCTAACGTATCATATAACCTTAAAAAGCTGGTTGAAGCGGAATATATGGAACATAAACGCTGCGAAATTGACCGCCGTTCAGTCCGGGTTAGATTATCTGAAAAAGGTCAATATATCCGCACAGTTGTCTCTGATCTATTTGGGCGTCATTCTGATGGCATCCTCGGCAAAGATGTTCTTGGAGATCTGGATTTAGGCGATTTAAATCATGCACTACACAGGCTTGAGCGCTATTGGGGCGATCAAATACGTTATATATACTGATGGCAAGTTCTTGCTCATTAGTCGCATAATTTAAGAGTGCGGCGTTTTTGATAGGTGCAGATGATTTTTTAAAGCGGTAGTGTTCCTTAGCAGTGAAGGAAACCAATATGGATTACCAGGCCCAAATAGACACCGCATTGAATGATCTTCATGATGAAGGTCGTTACAGAGTTTTCCAAAACATACGCCGTGTGAATCAACATTTTCCAAAAGCGATTTGGACAATGCCATCAGGTGAAGAACGTGAAATCACCGTTTGGTGTGGCAATGATTATTTGGGTATGGGGCAAAACCCTGTTGTTCTAAAGGCCATGCATGAAGCTATCGACAATGCAGGAGCGGGTTCGGGTGGAACGCGTAACATTTCCGGGAATACAGTTTTTCATAAGGATCTCGAGGCTTCAGTTGCTGATCTGCATGGCAAGGAAGCGGCATTGGTGTTCACATCAGCCTATAATGCAAACGAGGCAACACTATCAGTATTACCGAAACTGTTCCCTGGTATGATTATTTTTTCAGATGCGATGAACCATGCGTCTATGATTGAAGGTATCCGCCACGGATTTTGTGATAAACACATATTTAACCATAATGATATGGTACACCTGAGAGACCTGCTTGAGGCTGCCCCCAAAGATGTACCAAAACTGATTGCATTTGAATCAGTTTATTCAATGGATGGTGATTTTGGCATGATCAAAGAAATCTGCGATCTTGCAGATGAATTCGATGCACTAACTTATATTGACGAAGTTCATGCCGTAGGCCTTTACGGGCCGCGTGGTGGTGGTGTTACAGAGCGAGATAATCGGGCTGGGCGCATTGACATGATCAACGGTACTTTTGCCAAAGCTTATGGTGTGATGGGTGGTTATGTTGCCTGCAATGCAAAATTGGCGGATGCTATCAGATCTTATGCTCCGGGTTTTATCTTTTCGACGTCACTCTCACCTGCCATTGCAGCTGGTGCAAAAGCATCTGTTGAGTACTTGAAAATACACCCTGAAATACGAGAAAAGCATCAACAACACGCTAAAAACCTGAAATCACAACTTAAAGCACTGGGAATGCCAGTGTCTGACTACGGCAGTCATATTGTTCCTATTCATGTTGGCGATCCGGTGAAATGCAAAATGTTGTCTGATATGTTGATGCAAGATCATGGCATTTATGTTCAACCAATCAACTTTCCCACTGTTCCACGCGGAACCGAGCGGCTCCGTTTGACACCATCACCTGTACATAGCGATACGATGATACGTGAGCTGGTAATTGCATTAGATGGGTTATGGGGACAGTGCGCGTTAAATCGCTCAAAATTAACAGGTTAATCATAGTTTTGCCCCAAAGGGGTGCCTTATTTGACTTATTGTGGTATATATAGTGCGGGGAAGGGTGACTTTCTCGATTCGAGTGAATTGAGCGCAGGCATAAGGTAAGTGATGACAACACGGACAGACGATTTTCGTCCAAGAGGATTTGATTCATATCCAATTGCATTGGGCGATATGTTGCGCGGTGAACGTGCTACTGCCGGTAAATCTATTGAAGATGTTCAGTCTGAGCTTAAAATAAACGCAAAATATATCCTAGCGATTGAAGAAGGTGATTTATCAGCCTTTGATACCAAAGGGTTTATTGCAGGCTATGTTCGATCCTATGCCCGTTATCTAAATTTGGATGATGATCATGCCTATGAAATGTTTTGTATTGAAACTGGGTATAATGGTTTAGAACCTACTGTTGCACATCGTGAAACACCAAGCAAAAATATCCCGAAAGCTCAGGGTGCTATTCCCTCGAACAATAAACCACCAAAAATGACACCTATCAAATTGCCAACGCAACGCTGGTATCAAAATATTTCATTTTCAGCCATCGGCTCGCTCATTGTTCTAATGACACTCGTGTCTGGTCTTGGTTATGCGGGATGGAACGTTTTGCAAGAAGTGCAACGGGTCCAATTCGCACCTGTTAACGAAGTTCCCGGTGTTGCATCAAACATCTTAGTGTTATCCGATGGCGGTATCAGTGAAGACACCAGCCCGATATTGGACCAAACTGCATCAAATGGTGTACCCAGCAATTTGACCGTATCACTGGATCAATTGTATCGCCCACAAGAACTTGAAGTGCCAAGCGTCATATCACGTGATGGTCCGATTTCGACTATAAATTCCGAAACTCTTGGAACCTATGCACCTAGACCGGATTTTGTTGTTCCAGTGAACGTCCAAACCGATAGCCCTGTTGCGACAGTGGAACAAGGTCCACCAACTATTGATGTTGTTGCGACACGTCCTGCTTGGATCCGGATATCATTATCTGATAGCAGCGTTTTGTTTGAAAAAATACTGAACTCAGGAGAGCGTTATCGTTTACCTGCCGGGTTGCAAGGCGCGTTGCTGAAGGCAGGGAATTCCGGTGCGGTTTATTTCATGATTGACAACAAGACCTATGGGCCTGTTGGGACGAAAGGTGCGATTGCACGCAAAATATCCCTGGTTCAGACTGATATAGAAGGCAATTACAGTGAAGTTGTGAACCTTTTCTCAGAGCCGCTTGCACCACCGCTTAATGCCAAAAGTGACCAAACAGCAGAGGCTATCCTAGAAGATTTGCAAAACGATTAACGCATTGTAAAAAAGCTGATAGGGATCGAACCTCCGTAGAGGGATAGTTTTCATATAAATTTCTTTTGTGTGTTTTGACCTTTGCCAATCCATACTATACCTAGGCGATAACTATCCTTGATAGATCAGGTAAGATCATGACACTTAATCACATCCGTCCATGGCGTAATATATACCGCCGCAAAAGCCGTCAGATACATGTTGGCCCCGTTCCTGTAGGTGGTGACGCACCGATTACTGTGCAGACAATGACAAATACATTGACGACTGATGCAAAAGCGACAATCGACCAAATACAGGCATGTGCCGATGCAGGTGCGGATATCGTTCGGGTCTCATGCCCTGATCAGGCATCAACTGCGGCTATGCACGAAATCGTACGTGAAAGCCCCGTACCATTGATTGCCGACATCCATTTTCACTATAAACGCGCAATAGAAGCCGCAGAAGCAGGGGCGGCATGTTTACGCATTAACCCTGGTAACATCGGAAATCCGGCACGTGTAAAAGAGGTTATCAAGGCGGCAAAGGATTACGGATGCTCTATTCGCATTGGGGTTAATGCGGGATCACTCGAGAAGCATCTATTGGACAAATACGCAGAACCATGCCCGGATGCGATGATTGAAAGTGGTATGGATCATATCCGAATTCTGGAAGACAATGATTTTCACGAGTTTAAAATTTCCGTAAAAGCCTCTGATGTATTTCTGGCAGCGGCCGCCTATCAGGGGCTGGCGGATGCCACTGATGCACCAATCCACCTAGGTATAACCGAGGCAGGGGGACTGACATCAGGCACGATTAAATCGGCCATCGGTTTGGGCAATCTTTTATGGATGGGCATTGGTGATACCATTCGTGTATCTTTGTCTGCTGACCCTGTGGAAGAGGTTAAGGTCGGTAATGAAATCCTGAAATCTTTGGGTCTTCGTCATCGCGGTGTAAATATTATTTCCTGCCCAAGTTGTGCCCGTCAGGGTTTTGATGTGATCAAAACAGTAGAGATACTGGAAAAACGGTTGGGACATATAAAAACACCAATATCTTTATCGATCATCGGCTGTGTTGTGAATGGCCCAGGCGAAGCATTGATGACAGATGTCGGATTTACCGGCGGAGGAGCTGGGTCCGGTATGGTTTATATGGCAGGTAAACAGGACCACAAACTGGGTAACAAGCATATGGTCGATGATATAGTCGCGTTGGTTGAAAACCGCGCGCAAGAGCTGGATGCAAAATCGGCTGCTGACCAAGCGGCCGAATGAAAAAATATATGATGTTGGTGCCCTATATTTTGATTTTCGGGGTTATTGTTCTGATGGCCTATATTCGTCTTGCCCCAAGCGACTCTGCGGTTTGGCATCAAGACCCTGAAACTGCCGCCTCTACCGGGAAACCCAATGAATACCGTTTAACAGGTGATCTGGCCCCTATATTTAATATAGCAGCACCAGATTTAGCCACCCTTGTTGATGAACTTATTGAAGCACAGCCACGTGTTGCACGCATTGCAGGTAATCCAAGCACATTGATGATAACTTTTTCGCAGCGATCAATGTCAGTGGGGTACCCTGATTATATAACCTTCAAGATCAGCCCGATGGATGAGGGGCGCTCTAAACTGGAAATCCTATCACGCTCGCGCTTTGGGCATTCAGATCTAGGTGTCAATAAATTGCGTGTCGAGCAATGGGTCGGCCTGATTAGAGGGTTGGTTGTCGGAAGATAGACAGCCCTGTTTAATTTCGCGCCACATCGGGTTGTTCAACGACATTTCGCAACGGGCGATGAAATCGCGGTGATCTACTTTCATGCAGACCGTTGTACCCAGCTCGACGCGGACGCCGTTCTTGTCTGTGCAATAGCAGTCTGGCCATTTCACGTTGGGCCATTGTCCTTTGAACTCTTTGTACTCGTCGCCCAATGCTACTGTCGCAGTTAAGATGAATATGATCGAATAAAGCAACTTCATAGATACTATGATATCATAATTTAACAAAAATGTCATGCATGCTATTGACCAAGGCCGAACAACACGCAATGTCTGCCCCATGATACCAGAAGATAAACTTATCCAGATTACAGCACGCTTCGAATTTCTAGAAGCAAAGATGGCTGATGGGAGTGTTGGCGATGATTTTGCCCAGCTGTCCAAAGAATATTCGGATTTAAAGCCAGTAGTTGACAAAATAACAAAATATCAACGCCTTATCGCTGAAATAACCGATGCGGAAGAGATGCTGAGCGACCCCGATATGAAAGAGTTGGCTCAAGAGGAATTGCCAGATTTAAAGGCCGCACTACCCAAAACAGAGCATGACTTGCAACTATCGCTTCTGCCCAAAGATGAGGCCGATGAAAGGTCTGCGATTTTAGAGATACGTGCGGGAACCGGAGGCGATGAGGCAGCTTTGTTTGCCGGTGATTTGTTACGTATGTACCAGCGCTATTGCGATAATACAGGTTGGAAAATCGAGATTATTGATGCGTCTGAAACCGAGCTTGGTGGTTATCGCGAAGTTATTGCAAACGTCAAAGGTAAGGGTGTTTTTGCCAGACTGAAGTTCGAATCCGGGGTTCACCGTGTGCAACGCGTTCCAAGTACCGAAAGTGGCGGGCGCGTACATACGTCTGCTGCCACCGTTGCGGTTTTACCTGAGGCTGAAGAGGTTGATATAGATTTGCCTGCAACCGACTTGCGCATTGATACCATGCGTGCATCCGGATCGGGTGGACAGCATGTTAACACAACCGACAGTGCGGTTCGGATTGTACACATACCAACGGGTATCATGGTTGTGTCAGCAGAAAAATCCCAACACCGTAACCGCGAGATTGCCCTTCAAACCTTGCGTACGCGACTTTATGATCTGAAACGGCAAGAAGCTGATGATGAACGGTCTGCCAGCCGAAAAGGGCAGGTGGGCTCCGGTGATCGCTCTGAACGGATCCGCACCTATAATTTTCCACAAGGGCGTATGACAGATCACCGCATTAACCTGACACTATACAAACTGGATCAGGTGATGCAGGGCGATTTGGATGAGACTATTGATGCGCTTATTGCTGATGATCAGGCTCGTAAATTGGCAGAGCTTAATCCGTGACGCAGACTGTAGAACAACTGTTGAAATGGGGGATGGGACAGTTAAAACCGCTACTTCAGGATAATACGGCTACGGATGTACGTGTGCTGTTGGCGTATGTTTTGGATGTTGATCGCGGGTTATTGGGGGCGAAATTACAAGATCAGGCAACATCCGATCAAATAACATGTTTTAAAGCTGCCATTGGGCAACGTAAAAAACGTCAACCTGTATCGCAAATTATAGGGGTGCGTGAATTTTGGGGCAGGGATTTTGTTGTAACCCCTGATGTACTTGATCCCAGACCTGACACGGAAGCAGTGATTGAGGAGGTGCTGAAGGGTGACACACCTTTGAGTATCCTTGATTTAGGAACCGGAACCGGATGTATATTACTTACATTACTGGCAGAGCATCCAGATGCACGGGGACAGGGTGTTGACCAGTCATTGCAAGCATTACAGGTGGCTAAAGCTAACGCCACTGCGCTTGGTGTTTCAAACCGTGTAGAATTAAAGCAATCCAACTGGTTTTCAAATGTGACCGGGAAGTATGATATAATAGTCAGCAATCCGCCATATATTAGTGCGGATGCTATGGAACAAATTGCCCCTGAAGTGCGTGAATGGGAACCGCGTATAGCGTTAACACCCGAAGGCGACGGGTTGAATGCTTATCGTGCAATAGCTGCTGATGCTATGAAATATTTAACCCCACAGGGCCGTATTTTTTTGGAAATCGGTTGGGATCAATCCAAAGATGTTTTGGAAATATTCAATGATGCTGGTTATATAAATGGCTATTGCACACAGGATTTAGCGGGTAAAGACCGTGTTATTGTATGCGAAGCTGCAAAAATGACATAAAATTACATATTTACGCATAAAATCTACACTAAACACTGTTTAAGACTTGTATAGGTATTCCAGTTGGATATAATTGATGCATTCGGATGATTGATTAAATCTCATCTGTAAAACCCCATTAACTAACTCGGGACTACGCCTTTTGGCGAAAAATTCAAATACACCAGACAAGGTATCCAGATCATATGAGATCTTCAAACAAATCGCGCCCTCGCAATCGCAACAATAACAGTAATAGCAATAGGCGTAGTAACTCTGCAAATATTGTTAACAGAGTATTCGACAGCAATGGACCCGAGGGCAAAGTGCGTGGTACTCCACAACAAATAGTTGATAAATATCAATCACTTGCCCAAGATGCAACATTAGCGGGCGATCGTATAAATGCAGAAAACTTCTTACAGCATTCAGAACATTATTCTCGTTTATTAAGTGAAGCGCAAAATGAAATAAATGAACGCCGTGAAGCACAAGAAGCACAACGCTTACAACAGCAACAAAAACAACAACAAAATAAACCGCAGAACCAACAACCCGCTGTTGATACCGGTGATACACAACCTGATATTGCGGGTGAAACATCAGAATTGTTTCCGGCACAATCAGGAAATGCTAATTTAGTAGAAACACCTGAAAGCAAACCTGTACCTGCTAAAGCTAAAAAGCCAGCCAGAGCTGATAAACCTGTTAAGGCAGAAAAAACTGAGCCGAAAGTAGAACTTGCAGCTCCGGAAGCTGAAAAACCAGCCGATACAACCAAACCGGAAACCGCAGCCGAATAAACAATCAGGTAAATTGTTTGCTAAGCTCACAAAATTGCTGAATTGTCAGTTGTTCCGCACGCTCTGTAGGTGGAATGCCAACAGACCGTAGGCGGTCTTCTATGTCGGGAGCCAAAGATTTCAAACTGGCGCGCAACATTTTACGGCGTTGTCCGAAAGCTGCGGCAACTACGCGCTCTAACACTTTGGCATCACACTCAAATTTCGGTTTGTCGCACTTTGTAATGTGCACTACTGCAGAAGAAACTTTTGGTGCAGGTGTAAAAGCTTGTGGTGGCAGATCCATTACTATTTTTGCATCACTGCGCCAACCGGCAAGAATTGATAGACGCCCATACGCTTTGCTACCCGGTTTAGCCACTATGCGTTGCGCAACTTCGCGTTGGAACATCAATGTCAGGCTGTCCCAATAAGGTGGCCAAGTTTTTGGGGTAAGCCAACGAACCAGTAATTCAGTGCCAATGTTATAGGGCAGATTTGCAACGATTTTAATTGGGCGGTTTAAATGTTCACCTGGATTAAATGCAAGTGCATCACCTGATATAACATTTAACCGTCCATCGTAATGATCTGATATTTGGGCCAATGCGGGTAGGCAACGTTGGTCGCGTTCAATAGCAACTACACGGCGCGCGCCTTCAGAAAGTAACGCACGCGTAAGCCCCCCAGGTCCCGGGCCGATCTCTAGTACGTCGCAGTTGGACAGGTCGCCTGCTTGTCGGGCAATTTTACCAGTTAGATTCAAGTCCAGCAGAAAATTTTGGCCCAATGATTTCTGAGCCCGCAATTCATGCGTTGCAATAACCTCGCGCAGGGGCGGCAATCCATCAGCAGATAAGGTCATACTGCGCTCTTTTCCGCGCCATATCTCGGGCTTGTTTTATTGCTTCTATCAGGCTGGTGGCATCGGCCACACCTTTACCTGCAATATCAAAAGCTGTGCCGTGATCAGGGGATGTTCGAATAAAAGGTAGGCCAAGTGTTGTGTTGACACCCGCCGAAAAGTTAAGTGTTTTCAGAGGGATCAACGCCTGATCATGATACATGCATACTGCCACATCATATTTTGCACGTGCCGCGGGATGAAACATTGTATCTGCAGGTAATGGGCCAAGCAATTTTATACCCTGTGTACGCATCTTATCCAATAGCGGTATAATGCGGTCAATTTCTTCGGTTCCCATCGCCCCGCCTTCGCCTGCGTGTGGGTTCAGACCTGCAACCGCGATTGTTGGATCAACTATCCCAAAATCGCGTTTCAAAGCTTGATGTGCAATTGTTACTGTTTGTTCGATTAAGTCGTCCGTAAGGGCATCTTTAACGTGAGATAATGCAATATGGATCGTCACGGGGACTGTGCGCAACTCGGGTGAAGTGAGCATCATTACAGATGTTTTCACTCCACCAAGATGGGCAAGAAATTCGGTGTGACCGGGGTAAGGAAAGGCGGCACCATCCTTTAATACTTTTTTGTTTATCGGATTGGTACATAGTGCACTTGCCTGGCCTGATAAGACAAAATCTACCGCCAATTCTATCGATTTAATAATAGAGACTGCATTCTGTGGTTGTTCCGACCCGATATCAGGTGCTGCAACAAATGGCAGATGTAAAATTGGTAAAGCATGCTTGAACACACCCATAGCCTCTGCTGGATTTTTTATAACTTTAGTTGGTACATCGGTGGCATTTACGACATGACCATAATCAGCAATCAAAAAAAACGGAACATCTTCTCTAAGGTTGCGCCAAGCATGCCCTGAAATTTCCAACCCAACACCACAGGGGTCACCCGATGTTAATGCAATTGGTTTGGTCATTTTGCAATAATGGTGGCGTCACCGCGTAATTCTTGCAAGTACCCATCACCAAAACTGCCAATACGTTGACCAAATAACGCATTGCGAATTTGGTCGCGCGCACCTTCTGGCAAATCTTTAGCGCGATTACACAGCATTATGACATTAATTGCGCCATTTTCGGCGGTATAATAAAGGGCTTCATTTGGATCAAGCTTAGCAATCTCAGCGCCAATTCGCGGTGGAATTTGTGCAGCAGGAAGTGATTGGCGGTTAACAGCATTCTCGCCGAATTTTGAAGTTTTAGCCTGCAAGTCAAGGCATGTATCAACTGAGTTTATCAATTTTATTGCCTCTGAAGTTTGGCTGCTCTTGCCAGATTTAGAGGTTGGCATGGTAACGGTGATATAGGTAACTGAGATAACCTGTTCGCTTGCAGATTTGGCCTCTCGGACACTGCGCAACTGATATAGTGCTATGGCATCTCCCAATAGTATTGGTGCTGTCATCTGGCCGGGTTCCAATGCTGCGATAGCTCCGGAAATTTGATCGGGAAGGTTTCCCATTGGGATCCATCCCATCGATCCCCCGCGTGCAGAGCTATTGGATTTGGAAAACTTTTTTGCAGCTGTAGAAAATTGTTCCGTGCTTTTTATTGTTTGGGTTAATCTATCAGCAAGTGCACGGGTTTGAACCGCTCCACGTTCCTCAATAGGCATGACAATTTCGGCTATATTTACTGTTTTTGGGAAATTAACCGAGCTGACGTCTAAACGTGCATCGACCTCTTCATCAGTCACATTCACTTTTGATGCAAACTGAGATCCTATTACACTGCGCCATAATATACCCGCTTTAACAAAGTCCCGAAAGGTTTCTTGATCAACGTCGCGCTCGTCAAAATACTCATTTAATTGCTCAATACTGAAATCACCTCGTGCTGCAAATTCCACCATACCATTAAATACTTCATCTTCGGATGTAGTAATGCCAGCTTTTTTTGCAGCTTGAAGCCTTAATCTATCTTCAATTAGCTGCTCTACAGCAAGTCCGCGTAAATCTCCGGCGGTTCCAAATGATTTGAGCATTTTGATCCGCTGTTGTATTTCATAATTAGTTATAATGCTATCATTGACCTGATAAGCAGGGGAATATTTGCCAGCCGCATAGGTTGAAAACGCTATCGATAAACCGATCGACAATCCACATGCGAAAACAGTAAATTTATTCATTGTTCACCTATTATACTAGAACACACAGCTATTTTTACGCCTATGGGCGCGCGCCTGATTGCCTATTCCTGCCATAGAGACGCGAAGCCCCAATTCATTTGATGGCTCAACATTACCAGAGGCTACAAATTGAAGCGAGAGGTAAAGATCAATTTCTATACATTCATTTTCGTATTTTACACCAAATTCACCATCAGTTGCATCACCAGAGATAAAGTCATGCCGCCATTCGGCCAAGTATGCCCAATTTTCGTCTTTTGTAAAAATTAATTCTAACGCCACTTCCGAACGTGGGTCGCTCGCACCTGCAATTACATCCTCTTCTAACCGTATATATGTAGCTTCAACCTCTATTCTTTTATAGATAAATTTCAGGCTTGTTTCATTTTTTGATATATTAAAATCACTATCAAACAACACACTATTGGCCAGTTCAAAGGAATTAGGAAAACTTATTCTAACTGCGCTAACCCATTCTGAGTTCTTGCCAGATAAACCTGTTGCATCGGTAAACTGCTTTAAATCTTTTTCGCGAAAAACCCGTCCTACGGTAGCACCCAAATTCCAACCCGATGGATCGTAGCGTGTGTAATTAACACCGACATTTGCCCGCAAACCAAGTTCTTGCCTATCAAAGCCAGGGAAACGATTTGTTGAAAACAAATTACTTTCTTCAAACTCTACCTGGATGCTGTCCTCATTCGGTGTAGAAGTTTTGCTGTCTTCGTTCCATATAACTTGCACGATAGGTTCTATGATATGAGTTGCAGTCCCAATAGATTTTGCTAATGGCAATCTTAAATCAGCGGAAAGTGTGGGCGTTATGCGATTTGCAGCCGTTCCATTAAATCCGCTGTAATTATCGCTTAATGAATAATATTCCGCATCTAATTCGCCGCGTGCCCCAACTAATAAACCATTGTTCAATGACCATTCGCGTTGCCAATCTGCCTTTGCACCCAAACGCGTGTATCTGTCATTACCGCTACGCAAAAGGGTTGTGGTATTAGCAGTAAAGCCCAGTTTTCCGCCAATTAAAGGTGCTTCTTGAATATCCCGATAATAAACATCCGGGAAAACCAGTGGGATTTGTGCGTCAATTTCATTTGTGCGTAAACTTTGAAAGATTGAAGCGCTGGCTTTTAAAAAGCTATTTTTGCGGTTTCGCTCGAGATAAACTTCATTAAACAGCCTGTCTTGTGCTGAAAGATTGTCATCATCTTCATAACCGTAATCTGCACGAAATGTTTTGTCTGATGCAACATCGACCTCAAAACCCCACGAGTAATCATTTTTTAGGTTAAATGCACCGTTACCTTTCAATGATGACCTGAAGGGATCATCGTCTACCCCATCTATTAACAATAGAGCGCCGTTTAATTCATATTGGCCCTTCGTTGTTTGGCGTCGATATTGACCTTCAACAACAAAGCTACCAACTGTCGAAGCGAAAGCAGTAACGGTTGCATCGGAATGATCATCTATGGCAATGAAATATGGAACTTTTGTTCCGAATTTTAAAGTTTGAGACGTAAAGAATGTTGGAACCAAAAAGCCTGATGCACGATCTACAGTCGGATCTGGAAGGCGTAAATATGGTGCATATAATATTGGAACGCCAAATAACTCCATGCGTGCATTTTCGAAATAAAGCTGTTTTTCAAGCTCATCGTGAATGACGCGTTTAGAGCGAATTTGCCAAAAAGGTGTTGGCTTTAACTTACAATATCCATTGTCAGAATTACCAACATAACAGGTACTTGCAACGACACGGTCAAGCACTTTGAAACGTTTATCCTTATATTCTATTTTATCTGCAGCCATTTGAAACTGTTTTTCAATCAGTATGTGTGCACCCCTGATCACAGCTCTGGATAGGTCAGATGATATATCGGCATCTGTACCTTTTACTGTGCTGCCATCGCTATTCGTGATGGTAAATCCACCCGGTATTGTTAATCTGCCGGTTGCTTGGTTAAATGTAACTTTATTTGCAGATAATATCTGGCCACTGGAAACGATGCGAACGTTACCTTTTGCAATCAGCACTTTCGATTTATCATTATAATCAATACTGTCTGCCAATAGACCAATTGGTTCTTTTGATTGTGGTGGTGGTTGAGATTGCGCGGATGCACCGGATACGCAAATAGTGGCAAACACGCATGCCAGCAAAACTCTTGATAGATATTTCAAGACCATTACGCCTTATCCATCCTCTAGATGCAAGAACAACGCCAATGCTGTTAATAAAGCAGCTAAAGGGGGTGCCCATGCGGCAAAAAATATGGGAATCTCTCCCGCCTCTCCAAGAGTTTTAGCAAGGTTTTGAAAGAAATGTAGAGAAAAGCCACATAGAAGTGCCATTAAAACCGAAATACCTAAATTACCCAATCGTGCGTTCTTTAATGTAAAGACAGCCCCGATGATCAGCATCGCCGCAAAAAGAATAGGCCTGGCTAATTCCATTTGAAAATGTACGCGGTGTCGACGTGATGAAAATCCGGCATCATCCATAGCTTTTATGAATTTTGGCAGATCCCATATCACAACGGTCTCAGGCTTAGGATAACCTTCTAGAATCTGTTCGCTCGTGATAGTTGTCGGGACGCGGATTATGGACTTTTTAACAGAGCTGGCTTCGGGGTTGTCTTCGGAAGCAGACAAGTCCCATTTTTTTGTACGGATTAGGACCCATTCATCATTAGATAATGTCGCTGTTGAAGCCTCAATCCGATTTATTGCTTTGTTGTTTTGATCGAACTCGATCATTGTTACATCGCGTAAACTGTTCCCATTTTGTGTGGCTTTATCAGCAGTGATAACAATATATCCGACTTCTGTTTTTTGGCGCATCCAAAAGCCGTTTTCATTTACGGTAACTGTTTTATCCGGGCGCCCCAGATAATTGTTTTTAAGACTATCGTAATAAGTTGAAAACGTAGCCACCAATGGATTTAAAAACAGGATAGAAACCAAACCGATTAGGAATGCAGTTAGGATGGGAAAGCCTAATGCTTTCAGCGATGAGACACCTGCGGCACGTGATATAACGAATTCATTCGTTCGTGCCAGGCCAACGCAAAATATCAGGCCGGCAAGCATCACGATGATTGGCATAGCTTCGCGTATGAATGATGGTGAGCGTGTGCTTGCTAGTGCTATTGCCTTTACCAAAGTGATGTTTGAGGAGGAAAGAGATCTGATGTTTTCCATTGTATCAACAAAGAATATCAGCAATCCGATTATTAAAAACACCCGAATAAATGACGACATGAATTTATGTGTAAAATACCAATAAAGGATCATGCGCTCACGTGCCTTTTTGATAGTATTTTCGTCAATGTGCTACCATTCCAACCTTTTACGGTAATGAATATCAAAATTAGAGTAATCACAAGTGAGATGGCAACAGGCGCATAAAGCATGAATCCCATAGATGGCGATTTTAATACAAAGCTTTGCGTGGCGCCACGCATTGCATTCAATCCAATTAATAATATCACAGCAAAAACTATGCGATAGTAAAAACCGGTGCGGCTAAAACTGCCTGAAAACAAAATTGCTGCACCCAAAATAGGCATCAAAAGTGAAAATAACGATTTGACCACGCGTGATTGAGCTTCAATGGCTTTGGGCTTGTCCGCGTTTTCTGCTTTAGATATGGACCAAGGTAACCGTGGCGTTATTGTCGTTTTTGAACTGGAACGCCTTGGGCCTATATCCTTGGAAAACTGAGTTAAATCGTATGAAAAACTGTCAAATTGAACAACATTCAACAGTTGTGTTTCTGTGTTGTATTGTTGCAAAGTTCCATTAATCAGCACTAATTTTGTGTCTTCAGCATTCGTAATCAGACGGCCAGTGGGGGCTGTATGGACGATTTGCTTATTGTTATCTTTTATCTCTCGGATCAGAATATCTTCCAGAAGGCCATCGTCTTGTAGATTGCCAAAGTAAAATGTCACACCTTTTTTAGGCATGATAAATTCACCTACTTTTATAAGTTGTGACAGATATTCCTGGCGAATTTCATACTGGCGCTTCTCAAATTCATTATTACTGATAGGTGTTATAAAATTAGTCAGGGCCAAAACCATAGCAAAAAGGATAACGCCGAATATCATAAATGGGCGGGTGAATTGTACCGGTGTTATACCTGCGGCTGTTAGAGCTGCATATTCTGATTCTGCGTAAAGTCGGTTCGTCAAAAACAATGACGCTGCAAATGCCGCAACAGCAAACACGCTTTCCAGAACGCGCGGTAAAAGGTAGATGCTGAGTTCTACAAAAACCATACCAGGTTGGCCGTTTTCAATTACGATATCAACGATCCGAAGAGCCTGATTTAGCCATAAAATGCCACCAAATACGAATAAAAAAAACAGAAACGGATATGCCAGCTGTCGTACTATATAACGATCAACAAGTTTCACGCGGTCATGTCCTTAATTCTGTATAAAATTATTCTACCTTTACAGGAACTTTGCTGACGACAACAGTCCCTTATGGTCAAACCTATAGTTTCGCGTTAGGTCTTATGAAAATAAATAAACCGTTACTTTAGGAGCAGCATATGAATACCCCCGTCATGCCAACATTCATTGAAACAAATCTTGACGATATCGCCGAATTTAATGGAAAAGTTGCAGTCTTTATGTCGCCAACGGGTCATATTGGTTTGGGTGCCCGCAGGGTGAATAAACTGATGAAACGTAGCCTGACACGGCTTGCTGAAAGCAAACAGTTTGCAGATATGCCAAATGCCACATGTCATGTGATGTCAGTGCCTGCAGGTATGGTTGCAACCGATGTTATGGTCGTGAAAATGCCAAAACGTGTCACTGTGGATGATGCCCGACTTGCGGGTGCCAATTTGGGTAAAGTAGCAGCTGGTTCGAATATATTGATCTTGGCTGGTGCCGGAAAACGGGCGTCTGAAATAGCCTTTGGTTGCGCTTTACGTCAATACAGTTTCCACGACCATAAAACAACGGATGCACCAATGCTCGGCACACTTACTGTAATGGTAAACCAGGCCGATGAGGTAGCACAGGATTACACGTCAAAAGCGGCAATAACCGAAGGCGTGTTTTTCACACGAGATCTGGTGAATGAACCGGCAAATATTTTAACAACTACAGAGTTTGCCAACCGTCTTGAAGCTTTAAAGGAAACGGGCCTGAAGGTTAAAGTTCTTGAGGAAAAGGATTTGGAAAAACTTGGCATGCACGCTTTGTTGGGGGTCGGACTAGGTTCAAGAACCCCGACAAAAGTTGTGATCATGGAGTGGAACGGCGGTGGTGATGAGCAACCTTTTGCGCTTGTGGGTAAAGGTGTTGTTTTTGATACCGGTGGTATTTCCATCAAACCTGCGGGTGGCATGGAAGAGATGACGATGGATATGGGCGGGGCAGGTGTTGTGGCCGGTGTCATGAAAACACTGGCATTGCGAAAAGCCAATGCCAATGTCGTTGGGCTTGTAGGTCTTGTGGAAAATATGCCCGATGGAGCGGCCCAAAGACCGGGCGACGTTGTGAAATCCATGAAAGGTGACACAATTGAAGTGATAAACACAGATGCAGAGGGCCGCTTGGTTCTGGCTGATGTACTTTGGTACGCACAAGAGACCTATAAACCCACAGGCGTGATTAACCTTGCGACCTTAACTGGTGCTATTATTATCGGTTTGGGGCATGAAAATGCAGGTGTATTTTCAAACAATGAAGAATTAGCGCGTAAATTTATAAAGGCGGCCACAAATGAACGTGAAGGTGCTTGGCGCATGCCACTTGGCAAAGCTTATGACAAACTGATCGATAGTCGTGTTGCTGACATGAAGAATACTGGTGGTCGACCTGCGGGTTCCATAACGGCCGCACAATTCCTGAAACGGTTTATAAAAGAAGACATGCCATGGATACATTTGGATATTGCCGGTGTTGCTTTGCTTCAATCTGAAACGGTACTTGCTCCAAAAGGCGCCACCGGTTGGGGTGTGCGTGCTTTGGACCGGTTAATTGCAGATAACTATGAACCGGAATAATGTCTGAAGTTTTCTTTTACCATTTAACAAACTCATCACTGGGGCAAATGCTGCCCCAGATATTGGATCGTACATTACAAAATAATTGGCGTGTTTTGCTACGTTCTGTTGATCAAGTTCAGTTAGATCGGCTTGATGCTCAATTATGGGGCGGTAACAACACACTGTTTTTACCGCATGGTATCAATGGCGGTACGCATGATGTAGACCAGCCTATCTTGTTAACTATGGGCAGGGATAACCTGAACGATGCAAAAGCCCTGATATTGGTGCATGGCTCTAAGACAACAGCAGAAGAAGTTGCCGGTTATGAACGTGTCAGTCTGATTTTTAACGGGAATGATCAGATGGCTGTGGATGATGCTCGCACAGATTGGAAAAAATTGACGGATGCGGGCATACGCGCCAAGTACTGGAGCCAGGCATCGGGGCGTTGGGAAATGAAAGCGGAAAAAAATTAGCGTGTAAGGGTTAGCGTATCGCCATTAATCCTAAACTCGGAAAATAAATTCAAGTAATCCATTCCCAATAATGACCCAAACAATTCGCCACCATTTACCGATGCCGGCAGATTATAATCAATAATATCGCCTAACGCGACCGAACCAAGACGGGTATATGCAGTGCTGACTGTTCCGTTTGCAGTCTCGGCTTGCCCTAGATAATTCAAACTATCTGTATCTATACCAACACGTTGTGCATCATCTTTTGTCAGGACAATTGCTGACGCGCCTGTGTCGATAACAAATTCCACAAAACGGTCGTTAATTTTCAGGTTGGCGTAGAAATGACCGTCATTAGCGCGCGATAAAGTCACAGAACCAGCATCGTTTTGCACAGCTGTGGAAGGAAAAATCTGTTTTTGAAAGACATCACTAAAACCATATGCAGTGATTGTTCCCACAAAAATCAGTCCCCAAATCATGGCTTGTTGTAATGTTTGGCTAAACTTACCGCGCTGAGAATACAGAAAACTTCCAGCTATAAAAGTCAACAAAGTGGCCATATAAAAAAAATAGGCTTTGTCGTCGCCACTCATGCAATAACACCCAAACCTATTAATCCGTCGACTACAAATTGTACTGATAGCGCAGCCAATAGCATCCCCATCAAGCGGGTAACAACATTAATACCGACCTTGCCTATAAGACGTTCAACCGCACCGCCCGAAAGAAAAACCAGAAATACTACAAAAACTACGCTGATCATCGCAGCCATTACGATCAGGGTCGTACTTTTATCACCATTCATAGTGCTGGTCAGAAGGATCATTGATGTCATTGCCCCTGGACCCGCAATAAGAGGCGTTGCAAGCGGGAACACTGATGGGTCGTCCATGCTTTTATCTTCGTTTTGCTGCTCACGCCGTTGTCCACGCTTGTTGAATAACATCTCTACTGCGATTAAAAACAACAATAATCCGCCAGATATGCGAAATGCAGGCATTCCGATGCCGATAAAGTCAAGCAATCTTGCCCCGATAAGCCCAAAAATTGCCAGTATGCAGATACCTATCAAACAGGCGCGCAAGGCAATGCTGAAGCGGGCAGATCCTCGCGTGTGTGTCAAAGAAATGAACATAGGTAACAGACCAGCTGGATCAATCACCAGAAATATCGTTACAAAGGCAGTTATATAAAATTCCATCATCGTCGTTTTGCCGCATCCAAAGCCAAACTTGCTTGTTCCCAAAGAGTTTCAGCTTTATCCATCGCTTGCAAGATTTCACCGTGTTTTTTTGTCAATTCTTCGATTTTAGCTGTGTTTTCTGTTGAGTAAAATGCGGGATCTGCCATGCGTTCCGCGAGTTTTTTCTTCATCGCTTCCAGCTTTTCAACGCGCTCTTCGCATTTGGTAACATCTTCTTGTAATGGTTGCGTCAGTTTGCGCCGTTCTGAGTTGGATAGACGTTTTTGCTTTGGCCCTTTGGCCTTTTTCTTGGCCTCACTGGCTGCACCGCCACCACCGCGCTCTGATAAAAGCATGGTTTTATAGGCTTCCAGATCATCATTATAAGGTTTCACAGTACCATCTTTAACCAGCCAAAGCTGATCAGCAATTGCGTTTATCAAATGCGGGTCGTGACTGACCAAAATGACGGCGCCCTGATATTCACCTAAAGCCAAAGCCAGCGCTTCACGGCTTTCAATATCCAAGTGGTTTGTAGGCTCATCCAAGATTACCAAATGCGGTGCGTCCAGTGTCGCCAATAACAACGATAATCGCGCTTTTTGCCCACCCGACAACTTGCCAACCAGGGTATCAACCTGCTCTTTTCCGACACCGCCTGCCGCAAGGCGTCCGCGCAATCGCGCCTGACCTTCTTGTGGACGTTCACGTTGAATATGCTGCAACGGGGTTTCATCCAGATAGAGTTCATCCACCTGATGTTGGGCAAAATAGCCTATTTTCAGTTTGGAAGAACGGATAAGGTTGCCGTCCATTGGATGAAGTTTGTCGGCTAACAGTTTGGAAAGGGTAGATTTACCCTGACCATTAGCCCCAAGTAATGCAATGCGGTCACTTTGGTCAATGCGCAGGTTCAGATCACGTAAAATCGCGGTACCATCATAGCCCACATCCACACCGTCAAGGCGTAAGATAGGTGGAGATAACTCTGTCGGTTCGGGAAAATTGAACGCCGCCACGGCATTTTCCACCGAAGACGCAATCGGTTGCATCCGTTCCAGCATTTTAAGACGTGATTGCGCCTGCTTTGCCTTTGATGCTTTTGCCCGAAACCGATCAACAAAAGCCTGTAAATGATCACGAGCAGCATCTTGTTTTTTTGCCATTGAGGCCTGCTCGGCCAATTTTGAGCGGCGCACATTGTCAAATGTATCGTAATTACCCTGATAAAAGGTCAGTTTCTGATCATATAGGTGCAAAATTGAGTTTACGGATTTATTCAGCAACGTACGGTCATGTGAAATAATCAATATCGTATGTGGATATTTTGCCAGATAATTTTCAAGCCAAATCGTACCTTCCAAATCAAGATAGTTTGTCGGCTCATCCAACATCAGGATCTCAGGTTGCGAAAACAAAACCCCTGCCAATGCCACCCGCATACGCCAGCCGCCTGAAAACTCGGAACAGGCGCGCAATTGTGCTTCGCGGTCAAATCCAAGCCCGTTGAGGATACTTGCGGCACGTGCTTCGCCGGAATAAGCGTCAATAGCGGTTAAACGTTCATAAATTTCACCAATACGGTGCGGATCAGTTGCCGATTCTGCCTCTTTCATAAGGGACGCGCGTTCCACATCTGCCGCCAGAACTGTGTCCAGCAGGCTGACTTCATTTGATGGTACTTCTTGGCTTACACCACCTACACGCAGACCTTTACTTGTAGAGATTGCACCACCGTCAAGTAATAATTTTCCGGTAATCAGATGAAACAGCGTGGTTTTGCCAGTGCCATTACGTCCGACAATACCAACCTTGTGACCGGTGGGAATGGTGGCGGATGCGCCAGCCAGTAGTTGGCGGCCCTGAATGGAATAAGAGATGTCATCAATACGTATCATGGGGGTGCTTTGCTATAGAGAAGGGGAACTGTCAACAGAGGCTTTTCAAGCTGGAAAGCATGTGTTAGTGCGACCCAGAAATTCAATCCCTTAAAGGAAATCAGACATGGCCCTAGAACGTACATTTTCAATCGTGAAACCAGACGCAACCAAACGCAACCTAGTCGGTGCGATCATAGCCAAATTGGAAGAGGGCGGTTTGCGCGTTATCGCTCAAAAACGCATCCAGTTGACACTGTCACAAGCCCAAACATTTTATGGTGTGCATGCTGAACGTCCGTTCTTTGGCGAATTGTGTGAATTCATGATTTCCGAACCGATTGTTGTGCAAGTTCTGGAAGGCGAAAACGCCATTCTGCGCAACCGCGAAATTATGGGTGCAACAAACCCGGCTGACGCCGATGCTGGCACAATTCGCAAAGAGTTTGCTTTGTCACTGGGTGAAAACTCGGTTCACGGCTCAGACGCGCCTGAAACCGCAGCCGAAGAAATCGCATTTTTCTTTTCAGGCTTAGAGCTGGTTGGATAAGTATTTTACGCTTCGCGTGATGATACTTAAAACGATTAAGAAAAGAGGGCGCTACATTTCTTGTAGCGCCCTTGTTCTATTTGGGATGACATAATATCAGTATTTATCGACGAAAGCTTCTAATGCTGCCGGATAAAGTTTGTGTTCTTCTATTAATACACGTGCGGCCAGTGTTTCAGCCGTATCACCGGTTAAAATTGGCACCTCGGCTTGGCGCAACAAAGGACCATCATCCAGTTTTGCCGTTACTATATGAACGGAGCAACCCGCTTTGCTGTCGCTTGCATCAATAGCGCGTTGGTGGGTGTGTAACCCTGTATATTTAGGCAGTAAAGATGGGTGTATATTCAACATTTTCCCTTCCCACTTTTTTATAAAACCGGCGGTCAGGACACGCATGAAACCTGCAAGGCATAGTATGTCGGGGTTATATTTCGTAATTGTGTTATGCAAGGCTATTTCAAAGGCCACGCGATCACCATTATAGAGACGGTGGTCCACAACTTCTGTTGCAACCCCTTTGTCACGGGCTTTGGCAATTCCGCCTGCATCTGCGTTATTCGATAGAACCAATACAGGTTTGGCATCTATTTTGCCACTCTGCATCGCATCAACCAGCGATACCATATTGGAGCCGCCGCCAGAGATTAAAATGGCAACGCGTTTTTTCATAGGTTGCCCGTATAAGCGACACCATCGCCCGAAACAATTGTGCCTATGCGAATAGGATCGACACCTTCACTGCTGAAAGCAGCTTCTATTTCTGCCACGTTATCTGGATCACAAATTGCGATCATACCGATACCGCAGTTAAACGTTTTCAAAGCTTCTGCTTGTGCCAAACCAGCTTGCGTAATAAGCCAGTTGAAAATCGGTAGGCGTTCCCAACTGTTCAGGTCAATGGTCGCACCCAAACCATTGGGTAGGGCGCGTGGCAGGTTTTCTGTTAAACCGCCGCCAGTAATATGTGCTAAGGCCTTTAAATGACCCGTTTCAAGTGCGGCCACTGCGGGCCGCACATAAATCTTTGTCGGCTCCAACAACGCGTCACAGGCAAGGCCTGTGCCAAACGGTGACGGATCTTTCCAGTCAAGCCCAGCCATTTCAACAATTTTGCGTACCAATGAATAGCCATTTGAATGAATGCCGCTGGAAGGTAGTCCAAGTAGAATATCACCTGCAGACACATCCCTTGGCAGCATGCCGCCGCGTTCCATCGCGCCAACTGCAAAACCCGCCAGATCAAAATCTTCGCCATCATACATACCCGGCATTTCAGCTGTTTCGCCGCCTACCAGGGCTGTGTTGGCCTGCCGGCATCCTTCGGCAATACCGTTGATAACGTCTGCGGCTTTGTCGATTTCAAGCTTACCAGTGGCGAAATAGTCAAGGAAAAATAATGGTACCGCACCCTGACATATCAAATCGTTGACGCACATCGCGACCAGATCAATCCCGACTGTATCCAGTTTGCCTGTATCAATCGCAATCCGTAACTTAGTGCCGACACCATCAGTTGCCGAAACAAGAACAGGATCGTTAAAGCCTGCGGCTTTTAGGTCAAACATTGCCCCAAAACCTCCGAGCCCATCCATGACGCCTGGGCGTTTGGTGGATTTAGCGGCAGGTTTGATCCGTTCCACAAGCGCATTGCCCGCATCAATATCAACACCCGCATCGGCATAAGTAAGTGAGTTTTTAAGGTCGCTCATAATTGTCCCCAAATCAGGCCACAAAGTACATTTGACCCCATTTAACCCAAGCTTTCTGAAATGAAAACAGCGAAGCGTCTTGACCGCGTCGAAACTGCACAGTATTGCGTGCTTTTATGGCGGGCCTGTAGCTCAGTTGGTTAGAGCAGAGCGCTCATAACGCTTTGGTCGTAGGT